>JADHUM010000001.1 GCA_016784545.1 Candidatus Neomarinimicrobiota bacterium | reverse complement strand
AAGAAGCTGGATACCTCTTTTTCACGGATTATTACCGAAATGTTAAGGTGTAAATTAAGGAACCGCCCTGTACGGAACCGTACGCAGGGTGGTGTGAGAGGACGGATAGGGAATTAATCCCTATCCTCCTACTCGATTGTGCCTCAACAAAAACAGAGACGACCGAAGATCTAAACTTGTCTTAGATCACCAGCTCAAAACAAAAATAATGAAAGAATATATATGCATAAGCTTGCCCTCATAGCCTTGTTCATCGTAATTATTCAAGCACAGCTTTATTCAAAAGCATCAACAACTGAGATTTATCTGTCACCTGGGATGAGTCTTGGCTATGCCTTCGGTGATGGCTTTACTTGGGGAGGCCAGATCAGCGTGGGGACCTTCAAATTCGAAGAAGGAGATGGATTAGCTTGGGGTAACATGAGAGGACCCGTTGTCGGTGTTACCGCGGGTTTTAGAAAATCCAAGTTGAGAACACTCAAATATATAGATGCCCAGATGTCTGCCGGAGAAATCCCCTTCTGGCCGGGTATTGGCCTTGGCGCAGCCTGGGTAACTCACCGGGAGTCAGGTGATGTTCAGGTATATACCCACCTCAAGGGCTGGGGTTGGCTTTTAGGTGCCCTTCAAGCCGATTATTTCTTTAACAAATCCGCCGCTTTCTATTCAGTGAGTGGTACTGCATTACTGCCTGTCCCTGTTAGCAGGCTGTTCACCGCAGATACAACAAGTTCTGAGAACAATTAAGCGCTAATCACTACAAGAAAACAATTTTCAGACCCAGCAGCCATTTCCTACGATCTGACCAAATGATAATGATTTTTTGAGCACATATTTCAACAGGCTATAGCCAGATATAGCAAATGTATTATTAAGGCAATACCCTTATGCAAAATAGATCAGACGTTCTGCTGCTCGCGCGTTTGCCAGTGCAGATCTGGAAAACGTGTTCTTTCAGCTCTTTTCAGGATTCTCCACAGCAGCAGATTTGATCTCTGCCTTAATCTCAGCAAAGCGGCTCTCGGTGAGATCATAATACTTGAATGGAATCAGACTGAGCAAAAATAATCCCGCTGTGGCCACACAGAAGATCACGCGGATACCCCATACCACGCTGTCCGGCTGATCTCCAGTCACCACAAAGCCTGTCAATGAAAGTGTAAATCCGATGAGGCTGGGACCCACGGCATAGGCTGTCTTCTGACCACTGGCCCACACGCCGGAGAAGACGCCTTCACGACGCATCCTGGATTGGAATTCATCAAATTCAATAGTGTCCGGCAGCATGGAGAAGGGGAAGAGCTGAAAACTGGAAAACCCGATCCCCAGAAGGAACATCTGTATAAAAAACAACAGGGTCTGGTGTGGCTGGGTGAAAAGTAGAGAAAAGAGCATGATCACCAGGATGGCGATTCCAAATTTATAGGCTCGGATTTTACCCATCTTGACGCCGATCTTGACCCAGACCGGAATAAATACAATGGCTGTGATGAACAGGACCGCCGAGACCATTCCCACCTGAGCGTCCGGCATACCCATGACATATTTAACATAATAGATTTGCCCGGCCATGAGGATTCCGATAGCCAGGGATTGTAGAGCATACATGGTCATGAGCCGTTTGAAGGGCGTGTTGCGGAAGGCAATCTTCAGCTGCTCTTTCACGGATATGCTTGCTTTTTCCACTTGAATCATCCGCGTGCCCCTGGTCCCCCAGAATGCCAACACACAGAAAAGACTGATCAGGATACCAAAGATGAGCCCCATAAGGCGGAAACCTGCCTCACCACCGCCGCCCAGATCCACCAGAGGCATGGCCAGGCCGCCAGCCAGGAGGACACCGATTGTTGAGCCCACCATCCTGAAGGAGGTAACAGACATGCGTTCGTTGTAATCATCGGTCATTTCTGCAACCATGGCAGAATAAGGAATATTGTAAACAGTAAAGACTGTACAACTCAGGGCGAACAGAGAACCGACCCAGATAGCCGTGGTGAATTGAGACTGGGTATGAGGTGCGATAAACAGCAGAAAGAAGACCAGTCCAAAAGGAAGAGCCGCATACAGAAGATAGGGTCTACGACGTCCCCAGCGGGAGTGGGTTGCATCAGAAATAGCGCCCATGATGGGATCCGAGATCACATCCCAGAGCTTGGGGAAAAGGAGAGCCAGACCAGCCAACGCCGGTTCCACGCCCAGGACATTGGTCAGAAAGAAGAGCAGAAACATCCCCGTGCTCACAATAAAGATATTGCTCCCTATATCACCGATGCCGTATCCAATTTTGTGTTTTAAAGAAATGTGATGAACCATGGCGTCTCCTCGAAAGCTGTTTTGAATAATTTCAGGGACGTTTTCTAAAATACTGTCTGTATTGTGATAAACGAAAACGCCGACACAACACTGCAACTCAATGGAAAATTAAATGATTGAAAAGTCAAAGATATGTGGAAAGCGCGTTGGAACAAGCTGCAATTGATTTGTTTTTTAGCCTGAACACAAGCGGTCTGCCATAAGAGGCAACCAAGAATGAATCCTGATCCTATATCAGGGATTCGGCTTGAGAGCTAGATGTAAAACCGCTTCGCTCCCGACGACGCTTTTGGATGGTGCGGTTGATCCCAACCACCAGATCGGCTTTGAGTCCCCGGAAAGGCATGACAGCAACAAAATAGTAGAGGGGTGGGCGGGTCTTACCTGTGAGACGTATCTCTTTGATGCGCGGCATGAACACCTTGATCACCAACATGCGTGCAGCCGAAGAGACCAGAAAACTGATCATAATCCCGCTGGGCAGGATATGACTGCTAATCCAGACGTTGGTCACAGGTATACTGGAGAGAAATCCCGCCAGAAGACCCCCAATTACTACCCCAAAACCCTTAAACAGATTGTGATAGCTGGTCATTCTCAAACGATTGCCAGGATCAATGGCGTCATAGATATAGTTCCCAAGTGTCAGGTTATAGCCACTCCAGGCCAGGCCACCCAGGATCTGGATCGCCAGGGCCATATAAAACACCAGGGGCCCATCCAGAAAATGGATGAGGTACCAGAGCAGGGGAAAGAGGGTGATGATGATACTGGTGACTTCCAGGATGTTGCGATTGCCGTATTCATCCACATGTTTGCCCCAGTGACTGATCATGAGAAAGGAGCTCACCGAAATGGCGCCCATGAGCAAGGTCATTTGCAAATAGCTAAAGTTCAAAAAAGTCAACCAGTAGGCTACCATGAGGGGACCTGAAATAAAGACCGCCACATTCATGAGAGAGACAAAAATGGTAAACATCCCAAAGGAGCTCTTGCCCATCCCTCGAATAAAATCCATGAAACCATAGCTGTCCGTGGGTTTTAGCTGAAGTTCCGGTTCATATTGGAGTTTGAAATAACGGGCTGAATAGAGCCGTGCAGCACCGGCAATAAAAAACAACAATCCAAAGCCCAACATGGCATTCCATTTAGAAGTTAAATTTAAAATTACCCCGGCAACGGCCAATGCGAGGAAAGTCACCACACCAATAATGCGATTACGTTGCCCGAAATAAGTCCCCCTGGTCTCCTCTGGCACAAGATCACCCATCCAGGAAACCCAGAACGGAAGCCCCATGGCTCCTAAACCTGCGTAAAGGGTGGCCAGGGCAATGAGGACAGGTACACTGCCTGTGGACCAGGGTAGTAGAAAAATGGTGAACCAGGCCATGCCCTGGAGCAGGGTCGTCCCAAGGAGCATAGACTTGCGCGATACCTGATTGCTTTCAATCCGAATGGCGCTGAGTTGGATAATGGCGGCAAAGAGCTGGGGAATGGAAACCAGCAGACCGAGCTGAGTAGTCGTGGCTTTCAGGAGTACAGCAAAGGCAGGTAGAAAGGAGTCCCCAAACCCCCACATCACTGACCACCACTTGCCCTCAGAGATAGAGTGTTTTAAAGCTTGCTTGTATTTGCTGCTAGCGGTCAAATCCCTATTCCCTCACGTTGCCGTAAACTCAGTCTTCAGGGGCTAGAGATAAGGAAATTATTTATAACCGCCAGATTAATCTTGTACCAGTTATGGTGATTGCCCTTTGAGTTTCACACAAAAAACACAGGATTTAAGGCGGCTCTTTATTTTTCTTTCACACTCCCCAACTGCTTATACTTTTCCTCATACTTCTTGTATAGGGTTTTATGACGGTCATTCATGTCGGTTTTTGTGCCGTGTATGAAAGCTTGCTCAACGAGTGACGTGATCTCCAGGATATCACCTGATGCAATGAACAGAGATGCCTCCTTGCCAACATCCAGAGATCCAATGCGATCGCCAACTCCCAATATCTCGGCGGCAGAAAGCGTAATGGCGCGCAAAGCTACTTCCGTTGGAAGACCAAATGCCGCTGCCATGGCTGCGTGGTTGGGTAGATCCCTGACCTGTGGTGCTGCAAAACCACTCCCATCAGTAGAAATACAAAAATTCACACCAGCTTCATACAGTCGGGCTGGTAAATCATAGGATTCGGTATAGTTGCTGTTACGTCGTCTGGGAAGCTTCAAAGTTCCCTCAACAACCACCGGGATATGGTTTTCCTTTAAAAGACCAGCAAGTTGGCCAACATCTCCGCCACCCACGATGACGACTTTTAACCCCTGCCTTTTGGACCACCTCACTGCTGCTTCTATCTGACGACTTTCACTGGCATGCACAAAAAATGGTTTTTCACCCCTGATATATGGGATCAAGGCTTCCATGCGCAGGTCATGGGCACTGGTTTTTGATGCACCCTTCTGACTCACTTCATAGCGTCTGACCTGGTCAATCGTATCATCCAGATCCTTAAGCCGCTGGCGTCGCTTTTCCTCCTGAGTTGAAGCCTTAACCTTGGCTTTGGGACTCAGATCGATGGACATGTCTGGCCAGTTGATATGCATGGCCGTTGGATGCTGGACGGTGGCATTTTCCCAGGTCCAGCCATCCATCATCATGAGTGATGATTGTCCTGGCACCAGACCACCGCGGGGGACTACATTCACAAACAGCACCCCATTGGAGCGGGTGACGGGTATGGATTCGGAATCCGGGTTGTAGCTCACGTTGGCCCGCACTTCTGGAGTTATATCTCCTACTTCATCATAATCAAGGGTGGCTCGTACTGCAGAGATCTCAACCAGCCCCAATGCAGATACACCAGCTATCAACCCGGGATAAATATGTAGCCCGCAAGCATCGATGATTTCCATTTCAGCAGTAGGAGCGATGTCCTTTTCTATGCGGGTAATCAGGCCCCGCTCAAATAAAAGATCAAAACCATCCAAAACACCATGGGAAACGGTATGCAAGGTTCCATGTTTGATGAGGATAGGTTTGGTTTGAGGAGCTGCTGGAATCTGATCCGAAGCCCAGATGTATGTCATCAATATCAGGAATAGGTACAAGATTCGTTTCATCTGGCACCTCCTTCCCAGGCCTGGTTATCTCGATCGGCCCGTTGATATTTATGGTTCTCCGGGTCAGCTGATGCACCTTGCCTGTCTTCATCTTTGGTAGTCAGAATTTTCTGGATGATATCCAGACGAAGCTGCTTGTCATGAGCCAGCAATTCTGCATTCTGCTCCAGACTGAAATAAGGCTTTCCATCCACCCAGGTTTGTTCACAGACGGCCTGAGTTGAAAGGGGGGAGTGGCTCCAGACCGCAAAATCAGCATCCTTGCCTTCTTCAAGTGACCCCACCCATTTATCGATCTTTAATTGCTTCGCAGGATTGATGGTCACTGTATTCAGGGCCTCAATCTCCGTCATACCACCATATTTAATCCCCTTGGCGGCTTCCAGATTCATGCGTCGTGCCAGTTCATCTGAATCGCTCTTAAAGGAAACCAGCACCCCGGCATTCTGCATAAGCGCTGCATTATAGGGAATGGCATCGTAGACCTCAAATTTATAAGCCCACCAATCTGAAAAGGTAGCAGCTCCAGCTCCATGTCGCGCCATTTCATCGGCAACTTTGTAGCCCTCCAGCACATGCTCCATGTTGGTGACTGTGAATCCAAAATCCTCAGCCACGCGAAGCATCATGAGGATCTCATCCTGGCGGTAGGAGTGGACATGTACCCGGCGTGTGCCCTCCAGGACTTCAACCAGTGGATCCAGTTCCAGATTACGACGTGGAGGAGTGAGGGTCTTGCGCCAGAGCGATCTTTTTGAATAGTTCTCCAGATTGGTCTTATAGTCCCGGGCGCGCGTGAATCCATCTCTCAAAATCTGCTCCACACCCATACGGGTCTGGGGATAGCGGGTGACGTTTTTATCACCCCAGTTGGACTGCTTTACATTTTCACCCAGTGCGAATTTGAGTCCCTGGGGAGCTCGTTTCATGATCAAATCATGTGCATCTGATCCCCAGCGCAATTTGATCACAGAGTTCTGGCCGCCAATGGTGTTGGCTGATCCGTGCAAGACTTGAATAGTGGTGAGACCGCCGGCCAGCTCTCTATAGATACTGATGTCGTCTGGATCGAGAACATCCTGGATACGCACCTCTGAGGTGATGCTTTGTGAACCCTCATTCACAGATGCTGCAGCAGTATGGCTGTGTGAATCGATAAGCCCGGGTGTAACAAACTTACCATTCGCTTCAATGATCATAGCGCCCCTGGGAGGTGTCAGGTCAGTGCCAACCTTCTTGATTTTGCCCTTCTGGATCAGCAGGTCACCCTTCTCAATAATCCCTTGAGGGCCGGATGTCCATAGTGTGGCATCATTAATAAAAAGAAAGCTGGGTTGTTGGGGAAGTTGTTCAAACCCAAAAGCCCCTTCGGGGAAGCTCAATTTTAGTTCGCTGGACAAAACAGTTGAGGTATCAATTTGTGGAGCTGCGGCAGTATGATTTGACGCCATCCACTCATGTTCCTTGCCATCTGGATAAAGTGCAACACCTGAAAGTTTTTCATCGGTCCAGAAACCCTTGAATCTGATCATTCCAGGGGTGGTGTTTGGTAGCTCGGTACTCCAGGAGATCTGTGAGCCATCCAGTTTTAGATTATCCAGAGAGATAGTGGTGGTATCCAGCTTGATACTTCCTGAGGTTTTAAAAGGGCTCGCCTTGATGGTCAGTTCTCCATGCATTTCCTCCAGAGAAAAATCCCAGAGGCCATCAAATTCATCATCGAAGTTGAGATCTATATCATATCTGGAGCCTCTGACCCAGATGGACTGCACGGGATTGGAGGCCTCAAAATAGTTTCCACGAACCACTACAAAATTAGCCTGATAGCCTGCCTTGATTTTGCCGTGGGTTTTGGCCAGTCCAAAATGTTTGGCAGGAGTGGTTGTGAGTGCTGCCAGGGCGGCGGTTTCAGTGAGTCCCCGTTCTATGGCCATTACGAGATTTTTTCGAAACTGCTTCAGATCTTCCAGGCCATGTGATGTGAATGCAATTTCAACCCCTGAATTGACCAGCTTTTGTGCGTTATCTGGTGCCATGTCCCAGTGTTTAAGTTGCTCCGTGGTATACTGATCTGCACGATAGGGTTGTGTGACATCGGGTTTACCGGGGAAGTTTAACGGCAAAATGATAAAGGGGTTAGCCTCTGCTATTTCAGACAAACGTCTATATTCATACCCGGAACCGATGAGCCAGAGTTTCAGGTCAAATTCATTTGAAATGTCAATAGCGCGCTGGGCAGCTGTTTCATGGGCAGTCCTGAATAAAAATGGGATCCCCTGGGAACGAGCTTCAGCCAGGGTGGCCAGGGCGAGGTCTGCTGTGGGCTGTTCGTTCTTATCTGGGTGTCTGGTGTAGATTTTCTGAGCTTTTTCATACCATTCAGCATCATAGAGTGTTTGGCGCATTACAGCAATGGTCCCCAGGAGGGCCTCGGGGTATCCATCTTCACCTCTATCCCGGGTATAAAAATCCAGTACCTGACTCACAGCCGGGATAGTGATGGAGGCTGATCCATCCATGTCAATAAGCGAGGATTGTCCGCGAAAAATACCTTTTGTCAATCCGGTATGGAGCTGGGTGAAGCCAAGCTTCCTGCGTTCCTTCACTGACCTGTCATCAGGGGTATAACTGTCAGAAGCAACCCACTCTGGATGAACCACATCTATCCAGTGAGATCGGTGGGATTGCTGTAAATCCATAGAGTCCACATCAACCCAGGCATCAATAAACCCGGCATAGATATGATCCCCGTCCATATCTATTATAGCCGCATCCTCTGGCACATTGACCTTGGTGCCTACCTCCAGGATAATACCATCTCTGATAACAATGGAGGCATTGGATATGGACTGTCCTGGTTCTATATGAACAACGGCATTTTGAAGCACGAAAACCCGAGGATTGACGTGCATGAGATCTTTGAGCGGTTCTGTCTGACCTAACAACACCGTCGTTAGTATTACCAAGAGGATGGAATTTTTCATAATACCCCCAAAGCCTGAGCTTTGTTATGTCATGTTACGCGAAATGATTTGAGAGGATCACTGGATGGATCCCCTGTCAGTAAACCACTTAATCTATAACATGTATTTACTTGACCAACACAAGACTTGCAAAAAGAAGCAGCTTGAAGTTGTTATGTGATAGAATGGAGTGGCTGCGGATTAACAGCGCCGGGCCATCAAAATAGCCTTGATGAAATAACTGGAAAAATTACACACCAACCCAGGTAATGTTGTATTCCCAACTATCAGGATGTTTGAAAGAAACCTCAGAGCGTTCCCAGTTTCCATCAAAATTGAGCTCCCTTGCAACAGCTTCAAGATGCGACATGGCAATTCCCATATCGATTCTCTGAAGGTCACTAAACATGGGTTTACGATATCCACTTGTTCGCTTTAGAAAGAGATGAAAACTGTTACCATCCATCACAATTCTCCAGGGCTGCTTGTTGGAAGCTGAAGGACTGAGGCGAACCATGTCAAACACTTCACCAAATTTTTGTGCTTTAGCTCGAGACAGCGGGGTGCGGCAATCAGTTTCAAAGAAGAGCTGATTCCAGGGCAGACGTTTTTTTGATCCAGCAACATTGCGGATGACCCGATCAACAAGATTTCTGCTATCTGCCCCTATGCCCACAGACACAACTGCAGGGACCACTTCATGATCCTGAATATTGATTCTTGCTGAAAAGTTATCCTTCTGAAAGGATCCACCCAACCAGCAGGTCGCCAGACCCAGGTTCGTAGCGAAGAGGACAATATCTTCCATTAAAAAGCCATAATCTTCCAGATTGTTGATTTGCTTGTCCACCGCACCCACAACAAACCCGCTGGCACCGCGAATAAAGCCATAGGTCCCCAGTCCTTTTAATTCATTCGAATCACCAGACCTGGCTGCCACCAATTCAAATCGAACTGAATCTCCGAAAACACCCTGGGATTTGCTCCTTACAAACTCGTCCAGGAGAGATAGTTTTTCATGGGGGATGGGCATACCTGTGCAGCTGCGCCAGGAGGTCCTCAATTGAATAAGATCTGAGGCAGTTTGATTCATTATTTGAGTGATTCGTTTGCTCCTGGGTTGGTCCAATTATGCTTCTGTGATTGCCCGTGACAATATCAACGTCTCACAGGAATTCCCATGGACAAAAATAATACTCGAAATGAAAGGTAGCGTCAGCGGGATGGGGGAAAGCCTGATAACTTTCCATGACAATTCGTTTCTCCCAAAAACCATCGTCGCTAGCCATAGCGGTACTAAAAATACTGGCAGTCATTTTTTGAAGCAGGATTTTTTGTGATACCCAAAGCATTGAAATTACTGACCCGTGGTGGCACTCAACTCAGTTTGAGTCCATTTACCCTACTTTTCCTAAATGCTCAGAATTGAATAATAATTTCAGCAAAACGAACCACAGCAAGGCATATTACAAGAAAAGAGATTAATATGGTCTCCATTATTTTCCGATTGTCAGTTGAGCTCTTGGGAGTTTGAGGGCTTGTGCCTCATGTTTTTTCTTTTTATGACAGATTGAGGAGTTGATTAAGCTCACTTGTCACCGGATTTTTATCAATTATATTTCGGAGCTTATTTTGTAAATAGTTTAGCGAGGAGCTTTAAAAATGAAAAAATTTCTAATCGGTTTAATTTCCGTTGTTTCAATATTTGGGTTACTCAGTTGTGAGAATGTCGTGGATCCACAAAACAGTGATTTTGGCGACAACTCGCTGGCCAAACATCAAGGTGGTGGCCATGATAATATCCCCTGTCCAGCAGAGGGTGAATTTGCAGGTTTAAATGAGTTGAATTCAGATTTTGGTGTTTACAACTACACCCTGTGGGCTGATAAAAATATTGATGTCGGTACAGTCAGCATCACCAATGATGATGAGAATGTTTACGTCACCTATACCACAGATGAAACCGTTGAGCTGGAAAAAATCCATGTTTTTGTCTGGACCAGTCTGGATGATATATCCAACAAACGACCCTCGCCCGGTCACGCTGATTATTCTGCAAATCACATCAATGCTTTTACCTACACAGCTGTGATTCCCGCTGAGACTTTTTGTGATGGTAGCTTTTACATTACTGCTGATGCAAAAGTTAAATGCATCGCTGAAGATGATGACGAAGATGATGACGAAGATGATAACGAAGATGATGGTGAAGACGAGGATGAAGACGAGGATTGTGATCATCACGGAAATAGTCATCATGGACACGGTCACCACCACACCATGCGTGCCTATGCTGGTGACGCCGCCTCGCCTGCCTGTTTTGAGGAGGCTGGGAAAAAATGGTGGAGTTATCTAAGCTATACGTCTAGTTGTTTCGCGTCTATATCTGGTAACGTCTATGAAGATGTCAACAGCTCAGGCGGTTTTGATGTCGGCGATGCTGGTTTTGAAGGCCTGACTGTCACAGCAAGTGGAAGTGATGGTAACCTTTATACTACGGTCACAGCTGCTGATGGATCATACCTTTTTGAACACCTCCAGACCGGTCTCGATTACACCGTGATTTCTGATACGCCAGCTGGTGATTTTGAAGCAGATGAAAATGCAGGAGGTTATATACTGGCCAATCTGGTGGGAGATGAGTCACAGGTTAACTTCGGATTCTACCTGGCTTTAATCCTATCTGACTGTGGTACCAGCGAAACGCTGTATGCAAGTACTGGTCTGGATGCAGGCTTAGTTTCCATAGCCAACGATGAAGACAATCTGTATATCACCTTTGACACCAATGATGAGGCTGATTTGGGTGAGGTTCACCTGGAGATAAACCCCACATTTAGAAACTTTGGTGATCCTTCAGCTTATAATGCTAACTCTTATATTGTGGCTACCGATCTACCGGCCGATAATTATACCATCACGATTCCATTTGCAGATACTGGCTTAACCTGCGCAGATTTATTCATTGTGAAAGCGCATGCTGTACTCACCGTGGATGCAACAAGTGGTTCCAATACACTTGTTGGAGCTAGTGCATTTGGTAGTGATACCTATCGTTATACAAAGGCAGGATATTATGGCGATATAGAATACTATAGTTGCTGTCCCTCAGCAGGTCCACAATAGGTCATTACTTTTAGACCCTGAGAGGGCAAAGGTTACAAAAAAGGGTTCCCGCTGGGAGCCCTTTTTTGTAACCGGCATCGACAGAACAATTATCTCTCGTGATATCCAAATTTGAACTATTTTATTTGGTCCAGTCACTCGTCCGTCGTAAAAAGTGAGGCATCATGATGAAAACCCTCCTGCCCCTGTTTGTATTTCTTGGTCTGGTCCTCCTTGTCATGAGCTGTCAACCGCGGGTTCAGGACAAGCCCCTGCGTAACGGGATCATGATCGACTGTGCCCGCCTCATGGAACAACACGACTATTATCATCGCCTGATTGATTTTATGGCGGAGTGGGGCATGAATACACTGGTGCTGCATTTTTCCGATGATCACGGGCTCTCCATCCAGCTTCCTGGTTTTGAAAAACTAGCCCACCCCAGAGCCTTTACTCCTGCTGAGATTAAGCAACTGATTGCCCATGCCAACAGACGGGGAATCGAGATCATCCCCGAACTCGAAGTCTTTGGACATACCCGGTACCTCACCGATCATCCCGATTATGAACATCTCTATGTGGGTCAGAAATCCGGCAAACTGGTCTTCCATGCCATCAATCCACTCCATCTGGAAACCACCCAGCTCATGGAGGATCTGATTCAGGAAGTTGTAGGACTGTTTCCTTCCAAATTTATCCATCTGGGTTGCGATGAGGTCAAGCTCAACAGCCTGTATGAAAGCCTGGATCTGGATGAAGCCACGGTCTGGACGGATTATGTCAATCATCTCATCGGTCAGGTGCATGACCTGGGCAAAACCCCCATGATCTGGGATGACCACCTGGTGAAAAATCAAGACATTGCCCAAAAGCTACGTAAAGACGTGGTCCTTATGGAGTGGAATTATGAACCGAATTATTCACCTGATCACCTCTCCAAACTGATCCAGATGGGATATGAGGATATCCTTATGGCTCCATCCCTGGCTTGTTATCGTCTCCGGGTGCTGCCCACCCAGCCAGCTCTGGACAATACTCGGGAACTGGCTGTGGCTGTAGAGCAGGGCCTGTCCCCGGGGCTCATCAACACCATCTGGTTGCCTATGCGTTATCTACAGAATTCCATGTGGTATGGGATTGCCTATAGCGCCGATCTCATAAATCATCCTGGCGAGTTTGATCTCCGCGCCTTTCACAAACGCTTTGCGGAAAATGTTTTTGGTATACCCCTCAGTGATGAGCTACATGAGTATCTTAGCCAGTGGCCTGGTCTACATCTGGATCGTAAAGCCTACACTGCCATCACCAACAACCACTACGACCTCTCTGATGAACCTGAAAAGATCAGCGAGCTGGAGGGCGTGAACCAACTCGCGCAAAAACTGGTCAGTCAATTCCCTCAAGACCAACCGGTGAAAAACCTTGAGATATTGGCTTCCATGCAGTTGTCCGCTCGTGTAGTGCAGGTGATCAGTCAGGGTCTGCTGATCATGCATGATCCTACTGGTGATGCTGCAATAGAATCTCAGTGGCAAGCGGAGCTGGAACGGGTGATTGCAGCTGTAGATGCTGAATGGGACCAGGGTCGCTATGCTGATGATCCCCAAAAGTTCACCGCCAAATTTTCCAATCTGGAGAGTTCATATCTGCTGGTGGTTCTGAAGAAACTAGCGCAAGCCGGTGCAAGCTAATGACCTCGATATGTAGCATGCCTGGCTTGCAGTAGCATTTAGCGTAGACAGGTCACGGTATCGAAGTTTTGAAATGTCCGAAGTGTATGCAGCTTTGCATTGGTGTGACTTCAACAATCTCAATCAGTGGACATCCAATTCTCCAAAAAATCGAATTGGTCTGGACAATATTTCTTCCAGAAATCCCAATCATGGTCTCCGGCATGCTCATAATAGTCATGACTGATGCGATCATCCGTGAGCTTGTTATGCAAGCGTTGCAGCTCTCTCAAAATTCCATCATCAGTTCCTACATCAATGCGTATCCCATGACTGCGGAGATTGTTAAAATTGATTTGGTTGTAATAGGTCCCGCTGAGTGAACCGCAGGCAGAAAACAGATTGGGGTATCGACTCATGAGATAAATCGCACCGCCACCACCATTGGATATACCGCAAAGCGCCCTGTGGGTATGTTCGACCTCCAAACCATATTCATTCTCCACACCCTCAACGATTTCCAGAACATAATCTTCATAATTCTTATTGGGGATGGAGCTGTTGTTCATATAGAGATTGCTACCGGCACTTAAAGAGACAAACATGATGTCCCGCTTATGGGCTTCCATGGCCAGATCAATTCCGGTTTCCCAGGCGAAAGCATCAGTGCCCCACCCATTCAACAGATAAATAACCGCTGTGCTTGAGGTGTAGTCTTCAGGATAATACACAGCTGCAACCCCGGTGGCGCCAATGGCAGTACTTTCAAAGGTATAGGATTCAGAGATGCCAGTATCCGGTTCAAAAAGACCACACGAAGCGAGGAATGTCACCAGAAATGAAAGTTTAATATGGGGTGTCATGAATTTATTTCTGCTCATAAGCCAGACCATCTTTTCAATGCCCTCTAATATCTGATGCCAGGTCCTGGTGGAGAAACAAATTCTGTAAGAGGCGATATGTCTCTTTAAAGGGGTGGTTTAAGCAATATTCCTTACCATTAATTATTTGATTTGCTAGCGGAATGAAGTAAATCCAATGAGAATCAATTGTAGTAGACAATGAAAGCACTCATGGAAATTCGGAGACCCCGCGATGTTTTCGATTATGCTCAAGGATCTAATGTGGAGGCAGCAATAACTTTTCTGAAACCGAACAAGCTGAGAATGAGCATAGCTCTCCTGGGCGTGCTGCTTTTTGCCGTGTCCCTGTGGCAGCTCAAGAAGTCCAGAAGCGGGCTGGTGATTGAATCAGGTAGTCGCTCGGGGTTGCCATATGAAATTATCCACCTTGAAAATTTTGGCTCCGGTAAGCGGCCCCTGGTTCTGGTGGCCCATGGATTGGCTGGATCCGGGACCATCATGAAAGGGATGGCGTTGAAGTTTGCTCATGCTGGCTATGTGGTGGTGACCTGGGATTTTGATGGACATGCCGGAAACCCTCAACCCATGCAGGAGGATATTTACAGTCCCTGGTTGCTGGATAATGTGGAAACGGTTCTGGTGGCAGTCAGTGAATACGAACAAATCGATACGAGTCGGGTGGCCATTGTGGGTCATTCCATGGGCACAGCAGCAGCCTTACGATTTGGTCAAACCCATCCCGCCACGCAGGCAACCATTGCCATATCCCCGGTGAGGACCCCGGTTACCCCGGAATTGCCTAAAAATCTATTGCTTATGGCTGGACAATTGGAGCCCGATTTTGTGGAAAATGCCAGAAATCGTCTTGCTGAGGCTGGCGGTGTAGGGGGCGATCTGGCTTCTGGGAGTGCCCGGGACTTTCAGATTATTCCCGGCGTGGAGCATATCTCCATTCTTTTTGCTCCGGCAACCCACGCGCGAGCCTTGAGTTGGCTTGACAGCACCTTTGGTATTCAGGAAGGGGCTAAACCTTATATAGATAGACGTTTACTGTGGTTTGTGCTGGTGGTCATGGGGACCCTGGTGTTGGCATCGACGGTTATTCCCCGCCACACCATAATCCTCCCCGGCAAACACATGGCTTTCCATAGACGTATCCTGATCATGCTGGGCAGTGCCGTCAGTGCGACCCTGCTTTTATGGTTGGCCGGTCTCATGGGACTCCCCTTAAACACCTTGTTTGGGATTCGTGCCGGGGGCTATTTGATCCTCTGGTTTCTGGTGGCTGCCTGATTGGTGTTTTCATGCTAAAATCAGAAATAATAAGGCCTAACAAACATGAGATAATCAATGCTGTATTGATATTTACAGCGGTGTGGTTGGGAATTGGGTTAACTGGCGGGGGTGTCTGGCTTCCCTGGTTACTGATCCCCAAGCGTCTGATCTTATGGCCCCTGGTTGCCCTTGGAATATTGCCCTGGTGTTGGCTATTGGGCACGCTAAGTAGTTTTAGCCGTGGTGGCAGTCGATTGATCTGGTGGGCAGGCCATAGCCTGACGCTGTTTGGGAGCTTGATCCTAGCCGTTAAATTGAGCCCGTCTCTGGGGTTTTTGATGTTGCTCCTCCCGGTCTTCCCCCTGGTGCTTCTGTTTCATGTGATACCCAATCTGGTACAGCGGGGCAGTTGGATCTTTGCCCTGAGCGGTGCCCTGTTTGTGAGCTGGATGCTCCTGGCTGTTTTTCCATTGATTTAAGCATGAGAAGCAATTCATTCTTTGATGATGGTTTTGTTTAAACAACCCCTCCTGGGAAGGATTTATGAATAGTCAGTTATCAGCACAGATTGCCCTGGGTTGTGAGCAACTCTCCGTATCAGACCAGCGCCTCAAAACTCTCATAGATACCTTTGGACCACCTCGTTTGGAACGGGGCGGTGATCCCTTTCAGGCCCTGGTTCGTTCAATCATATTTCAACAGATTAGCGGCAAGGCGGCTCGCGCCATATTTAATCGTTTTTTGGCCATTTTTCCTGATTCCGAGTTTCCCTCTCCCCGGGTATTGTCACAAACCGAAATTGACCCCCTCAGAGCGGCTGGTCTTTCCCAGCGTAAATCGGAATATGTCACTGGAATCGGGCATGCCTTTCTAGATCATGAATTTTTGGGAAAGACCATTGACCATCTTTCAGATATTGAGGTATCAGAGAAGTTGACCAGTATTCGTGGTGTGGGGCAGTGGACAGCGGATATGTTTATGATTTTTACACTGGCACGACTGGATGTCCTGCCCTTGAATGATCAGGGTATTAAAAACGGGATGCAGTCCTTTTTTGAGCTTGATCATTTACCTGTCTCTGATGAAATGCTGGCGCTGACTGAGCATTGGAAACCGTATCGTTCCATTGCCTCCTGGTATATGTGGAAGGTTGTGGATGAAGCTTTTGAGTGGGACGAGGGTTAATTAGAGGAGACTGGCTGCTACCCTGTCTATGAACCAGATGGGTTTATGACGGGGAGCAATCAGGGAGGCCGGTAGTTCGGGATTTGGCAATGCCTGGTAAACCCGTGAAATGATGTCAGCTTTGCCAACCCCGCTGGCCATAAAAATACAACAATTCGTGCTGTTTAAAGCTGCCAGCGTCAAGCTGATACGGGCTTGTCCCGATTCCGGCTGAATGGTGGCTTTGCATAATTCTATATCTTGGGTGTGCTCAGTTCCAGGAAAGAGGGACGCCACATGACCATCAGGTCCCAGACCCAGAAGCATTAAATCAAAAAGGGCTACTCCCTGAGGTCTCTGACTTCCAAGTTGAATCAGAAATTCATGGTATTCCCGGGCTGCCAGAGCTGTGTCCGGTTGACGACCCATGGGGTGGATATGATTGGGACGGATGCCCAGGGCTTCAATAAAGGGACGGGCATTGCCATAATTGCTATCGGGGTCATCAAAAGGAACATGACGTTCATCTACCCAGAGAAGGTCGAGTTGTTTCCAGATGGGTGAGTGAGAATAGTTTTCCACCAGATGAGCCAATAAGCCAAGAGGGGTTCTGCCGCCTGAAATAGCCAGGGTCAAAGGCTTCATTCCTGCTGCCTCCACCCGCTCCAACTCAGCAACCATGGCAGCTGCCAGGCTGATGTTAAGCTGGTCCAGATCAGGTGAAATATTCAATAGCTGCATTTATAACTCACAGTAGCTATCGTCGTTGCTCAAGTTTTTACAGGGATAGCGCCAATCTTCCTCACTATTTTCAAAGAGTTTTAGCGTCTCAGGCGGTCCCCAGGTACCAGCTGGATAGCCATAAAGTTTGGTGTTGGGATGTTTTTGCCAGTAGTCCAGGATGGGATCCACAAATTTCCAGGCAGCTTGGACGGCATCGGCTCTGGCATACAGAGTGTTGTCGCCAACCAGGGCGTCCAGAATCAGCCGCTCATAAGCTTCGGGAAGGGCATCTTCGTTCAGATCTGAATAATGAAAATCCATACCCACTGGAGCAATTTTGAAACCAGCTCCCGGTACTTTGAGCCCAAATTTCAATAACACGCCCTCATCTGGTTGGATACGCAGGACCAGTTGATTCTCGCCTATATGTTCAGCGGATTTATCGTGAAACAGTTGGTGTCCTGGACCATTAAAATGGATGACCACTTCGCTGACCCGGGTAGGCAGTCGTTTACCCGTGCGGATATAAAAAGGAACCCCTTGCCACCTCTCATTGTCAATAAAGGCTTTAATGGCCACAAAAGTTTCCCGGGAGGATTTGGGATCCACATTGACTTCATCGCGATAGCCGGGAACAACATCACCACGAATTTTGGAACCGATGTACTGGCCTCGGATGACCTGGTCATGAATATCGGCTCCGTGAATGGGTCGTAGAGCTTTTAACACCTTGGCTTTCTCATCACGAATGGAATCCGGGTCAAAATGATTGGGTGGTTCCATGGCAATCACGGCCAGCAGCTGAAGGAGATGATTTTGAATCATGTCACGCATGGCTCCGGACTGATCATAATAGCCCCCCCGATCTTCAACACCCAGACTCTCGGCGGCTGTGACTTCCACGCGATGGATGTGCCGTCGATTCCAGAGGGGTAGAAAGAGTCCATTGGCAAACCTGAAGGCCAGAATATTCTGAACTGATTCCTTTCCCAGATAATGATCGATGCGGTAGATCTGATGCTCCTCAAAGCACTGGAGGAGTTCAGTGTTGAGCAGATTGGCACTTTCCAAATCCGTCCCAAAGGGTTTTTCCAGGATGATACGGCGCCAGGTGCTTTCAGAGATTTCCTGATTCAGGTTCAGAGCTGCCAACTCCCGGGCAACGGGAGCAAAGAAAGTGGGGGCTGTGGCCAGATAGAAAAGGATATTTTTCTGGACAGGTTCTTCGAAGCTGTGCAAGCGAGTTCGCAGGCGTTTGTAATCGGATGATTTCCCCATATCCAGGCCTTGAAAATGGATATGTTCCAAAAAGGTTTTGACTTGGTCAGATTCTGAGGGGTGCTCGCTTTCAGATAGCAATGAAGTGCTGATTTTTAATCTGAAGGTTTCATCGGAAAGTGCTCTGCGCCCAAGCCCTATTATTTCAAAGGTTTCAGCCAGGCGCTTTTGTTGATAGAGCTTAAACAGGGCTGGAAAAAGTTTACGGTGGGACAAATCTCCCGTTCCGCCAAAAATGATCAAAGTAAATGGGTCAGGTATTCTCATGGACTAATCTAGTAATAATTTAGGCTTTACCAATTTTACTCAGCGCGGATCACTCAAATCATTTCCAGCGCACTCTGCAGTTTTGGCAGAGCATTCTAGAGCATTTCCTGTCAATCCACCATAGTTCACATAAAAAAACTCAAAATAAATAAGCTTAACTGCCGTATTGACAGATATTTATTGCTGGCATGACCTTCGCTATTAAGCGTCACATTGAATTGAGGAGCACACAATGAACCAAACTATAAATCCTGAAGAGAACGTTAACCCCATCGAAAAATATGGAATCGACCTGACCAAACTGGCCCGGGAAGGACGCATAGATCCTGTCATCGGAAGAGAAGACGAAATTCGTCGCATCATTCAGATTCTGTCCAGAAGGACCAAAAACAACCCGGTACTTATTGGCGATCCTGGCACAGGTAAAACCACAGTCGTAGAGGGGCTGGCGCGCCGTATTATTGAGGGCGATGTCCCTGAAAACATTAAAGACAAACAGCTCATCACCCTGGACTTGAGTGCCATGGTGGCTGGTGCCATGTATCGTGGTCAGTTTGAAGAGCGCTTGAAGAATTTTATCAAAGAAGTGGTCGATAGCGACGGCAAAATAATTGTCTTTATTGACGAGCTCCACATGATCGTAGGTGCTGGTAATGCCGAAGGGCAAATGGATGTTTCCAATATGATCAAGCCAGAACTGGCCCGGGGACGCATGAAACTTATTGGAGCTACCACCCTGGGTGAGTATCAGAAATACATCGAGAAAGACGCCGCCCTGGAACGACGGTTTCAGCAGGTATACATTGCAGAACCTACTGTGGAAGACACCGTCACCATTTTGAGGGGTATAAAAGATAAATATGAACTTCATCATGGTCTGCATATCAAGGACTCAGCGTTGATCTCAGCGGCCAGTCTGTCAGATCGCTATATCTCCGATAGATTTTTACCCGATAAAGCTGTGGATCTCATGGATGAGGCTGCAGCTCTGATCCGTATGGAAATGAACTCTGCACCTGCAGAGATTGATGATGCTCGGCGCAAACTTATTCAACTGGAAGTGGAACGCGAGGCTATTAAAAAAGAACGAGATGAGCGTTCACGTGCACGACTCAAAGAAGTAAAAACTGAGATTGATACGCTTAAGGGAGTACTACAGGAATTAAGTGGTGTCTGGGAGGCCGAGAAAAAACAAGCCGCCGAGATACAAGCCTTAAAGGGCAGCCTGGAATTACTTGGGCAAAAAGCAGAACAAGCCCAGAGAGATGGGGATTATCAGCGATCTGCCAAAATCCAGTACGAGGAGATTCCCGGTCTTGAACGACAGGTGGAGGTGTTGACACAGGAGTTGGCTGATAGTCGATTTCTGAAGTTGGAAGTCAGTACGACAGATATCGCCGAGGTCGTATCCAGGTGGACCGGTATTCCAGTAACAAAAATGTTGGCCGGTGAGCAGGAAAAACTACTGGATCTGGAGAAACTACTCCAGAAACGGGTAGTAGGACAAGATGAAGCGGTGGGCAAGATTGCCGATGTGATTCGCATGTCCAAACTGGGTATATCAGACCAGCATCGTCCCCTGGGTTCTTTCTTATTCATGGGCAATACTGGTGTGGGGAAAACGGAACTGGCAAAATCTCTGGCTAAAGTCCTGTTTGATGATGAACGAGCTATGGTTCGTATCGACATGAGTGAATACATGGAGCAACACGCCATTGCAAAATTAATTGGAAGCCCTCCAGGATATGTGGGTTATGAAGAAGGGGGCCAGCTTACAGAGAAAATTCGCCGCCGCCCTTATGCAGTCATTCTGTTTGATGAGATTGAGAAGGCCCACCCCAATGTATTGAATCTCTTGTTACAGATATTGGATGATGGACATTTAACTGACGCCAAGGGGCGACAGGTCAACTTCAAAAACACAATAATTGTGATGACCTCAAACATACCATCTGATGATATTCGGTCTTTTCTTCGCCCTGAGTTTATTAACCGTATTGATGAGATCCTGACTTTCAATGATCTCTCAGCAGCAGTAATCCAAAAAATTGTCGATATCCAACTGGCTCTGGCAGTGAGATTGTTAGCTGAAGGCGGTTTTACCGTTGAAATAGATCCCTCGGTGCATGGCTATCTGTCCAAGAAGGGCTATCTGCCTGAATATGGTGCTCGCCCTCTGAAAAGGTTAGTGAAACAGGAGATTCTGGCTCCAATCTCCAAGTATGTTCTGGCCAATCCCGAGGCCACTGTAATCAAGATACGAGAGGGGAAGGCAGGTTTGGAGATCAGCTCCTAAGAGTATGTTGCCTCCAACAAGGATACGATTTTTAATCCATTCCTTGACCAGCATGAACACAAAAGCGATCCTGACAATTATGCCAGTATCGCTTTTATTATTGATCAAAAAGATGAATGTGACTGCCAGTATCTAATTGGAACCTTTGAACCAGGCGAAAACCTTGGCACGCATTACAGGTAGATCCTCATCAATCACCAGTAAAACTGCCGGGAGCATGAGCAGGGTCAGGAAGGTTCCGAAGACCACCCCAAAAGCCACAGATACGGCCATGGGCACCAGGAATTGCCCCCCTTCAGATTTCTGAAAAATCAGAGGCGCTAGACCGGCTGCTGTGGTTAATGTGGTCATAACAATGGGGCGAAACCGTTGCTTGCCCGCCATATAGATAGCTTCAGCAGGGGGAATAGCCTTTAGTTTCAAATTGTTATATCGGTCAATCAACACCACTGAATCATTAACGATAATGCCGCCCAGGGCGATGATCCCCAGAAATGACAGGAATGAAACAGGTAATCCCATAATGGCATGTCCTGCAACAGCACCAACGGTTCCCAGGGGAATCAAACCAAGAACCAGAAACGACTGGGCGTAGGATTTCATGAGGAACATGAGGATGGTAAACATGATCACAAAAGCCAGGATCAGGGTGAATTGAATGGATTCTGTGGACTTCCTGACAAATTCATTCTGACCACCAAAAGCGGTGGTAACCCCATCTACCTGAGACAGTACCCAGGGAATGATCTTGCCATTTAGCTCCTCCTGGACAACCGCCAGGTCATTCTTGGTGTAGTCCATATTGGCGTGGATGGAAACAGCTCGGAATCCGTCTTCATGGCGAATCCTTTGCAAACTGCGCTGCATGTGATAACTGGCAATTTCCTTAAAGGGAACAAAGCTCCCCGAAGGTGTGCGAATTTTTAAATTCTCCAGCTGTGAGACACTCTGGCGATCTGCTTCCGGGAACCGCACCCAGATCTTGACTTCATCACGTCCACGTTGGAGTCGCATGACTTCCTGACCGTAAAAGCCCTGGCGCAATTGGCTGGAAACATCATAGAGCGTGAGTCCCAATGCTTCACCCTTGGGTTTCAAGGTTACAACAAATTCGTTGGTACCCAATGGTGTGTCATCGCGAATATCCTTGATCCCATCGATGGTTTTTAATTCTTCCTTGAGCAGGTCCTTGGCTTTTTGCAGCTCATCCATATCCATGGAGAGGAAACGCACCGAAATTGGACTTCCCCCAAAACTGAAGCTGCCTACCTGGACATTTTCAGCATCGGGGAATTCACCGAGAGCCTCACTGAGTTCATCGGAAAATGATTTCACCGTATATTCGCGATCCTTGGCAGGAATGAGGGACATAAAGATGCTGATGGTATTGCCATTCATCCAGGAATGATGACTCAAAATTGCATTGTCATACCCATCTACAGGTTGAGCCTTGCTAACGCCAAAGGCCACAGCCTTTTCAATGGCTTCCGCCCGAATCTGATTGGCAATATCCGTGTTGATGCCCAGGGGCAATTCAATGCGAACCTGGGCGTAGGGTGCTTCAATATCCGGAAAAAATTGAGCCTTGATATGGGTTCCGGCAAAAGCGCCGGCCATAACCAAAATTCCAGCCACGGTGGCGGCGACGACACTCCAACGGTAATTCATGATCCGTTTTAAGAAGGGTCCATAGACGTTTTCAATAAAATGATTGATTTTCGCTTCCAACTTGCGTCGCATGGGGCTGGAAACACCTTCGCCTGGGGGTTTGGTTAAGGCTTTGCTGTGAGCAAGGTGAGCGGGTAAAATCATGGATGCTTCAACCAGTGAAAAACCCAGGGCGACCACGATGCCGAAAGCAATCTGCCACGTGTAATTTCGCAGGTCACCATATAAGGCAAAGAAGGGCATGAAAGCTACCATGGTGGTCAGGATCGAGATCGTCACGGGCTTGATGACCTCCAACGTTCCTGCAACAGCAGCGTCAATTCCCAACTTGCCTTCCCGTTCTCGCATGGAGAAAATGGCTTCACCGATGACAATCCCGTCATCCACCAGAATCCCCAGCACCAGGATCAATCCGAACAGACTCATTTCATTGATGGTGATACCCATCATCCACTGGACAAAAAAGGTGCCCATAAAGCTGATGGGGATGCCCAGGGCGACCCAGAAGGCCAGCCGCAGATTGAGAAAGAAACTGAGAATGATGAGCACCATAACCAGACCTATAAATCCATTCTGGATCAGTGTTAGTATGCGCTCTTCCAGCTCATCAGTATCGCGGATGAATTGATCAATATGGATGAGGCCACCATAGCGAGCCTCCACTTCAATGATCTTTTCATCAATAAGTTTGGCGATATCCAGCACATCTTCGTCATTGCTATACATGACATGCAGATCGATGGTCTGCTGGCCATCTGTTTGCTCATAAAACCAGTTTTCTGGCCATTGTTCGCGGATGGAAGCGATTTCTTTGAGACTGACCTGTTGACCATCAATGCTTGAAATCACAGGTATGTTTTCCAGCTCTTCCGCCTGATACTTCTTTTCATAGGATCTGATTTGAATGCGTTCACGGTTGGTGAGAATAGAGCCTGAAGAAATGTTCAGATTGGCAGCCCGGATTGAGTTTCCGATGTCACCGACTGTAAGACCATAACGCTCCAGATTGGTAGGCGATACTTCCACGACGATTTCTCGGTGCGGCGTACCAAAAGACCTGATGAGACTCACGGCCCCAGTTTTAGTCAATTCGTCTCGAAATTCATCAGATATGCGTTTCAAGGTAAGGAGATCAGTATCACCATACAGGGTGATCATGGCCACCCGCTGCCACATGGTGTCCTGGTATATCACAGGTTTCTCAGCATCAGTGGGATAGGTGGCGATGGAGTTCACTGCATTACGAATTTTATCGATGGCTTTGATCATTTCCACACTGGGTAGAATTTCAATGTAAACCCAGCCATAGCCGTCCTGACTGCCTGAATAAATGCGCCCCAGACCTTCAAGTCCGCGGAGACTTTCTTCAACTTTGGTAATGATACCTTCTTCAACTTCCCGTGCGGAAGCGCCTGGATAAGGGATGTTTACCTGAACCCCCTGGAGATCCATCTTGGGCATTACCCGGACATTCAGGGATGTCAGCGAAACGGCACCGGCCAGGAGGATGACAATCATGATCCAGTTGGTGATTTTGGAGTGACGAGTAAAAAACTCGAGATAATTCTTTAACATGGGGATGTCTCTTTCCTCGTCAAATTATTGGGAAGCAGTATCTGTTGTTGCTTCTTCTGCCAGGGGTGCAATGCGCATTCCAATGATTGGACTCTGGAGCAGGGTTGTGACAACCTGAGCGCCATGGGCAACTTTACCCCGGGCAATGAGGAGAGAATCTCCTTCCGTCGCCACGATTTCTACAGGATATCTGGCCAGGAGAGAATCCTCCATGGTGTACACATAGGATCCAGGTGCAATGACATCGCGGGGAAGCAGGGCCACATCCAGGAGCCTTTTCCCCTGAATAAATACATCCATATAATTGCCTGGCAGAAAGGCTGGATCCAATTTGGGATTAGTAAGCTCGATATGGATGGTCACGGTCTGACTGCGTTTATCAATGTGGGCATTTTGACGACGCAATATCCCCTTGAGGTGTTTGCCTGAATCTTCGGACGGACTCACAATGGCTGTGGGTACCAGTACATCTGAGAGTAACTCAAGTTCAGATAGTGCCAGCGGTACAGCTATCTCCAGCAAAAAGGGGTTAATCAGGGAAACGGCTACCTGTCCTGGTGAGATCCAGGTTCCTGCAATGACGCCATCGTTCACCAGATATCCATCGAAGGGTGCTCGGATGGTGTGTCTGCCCAGTGTAATCTCAGTATTCTTCACGGTGGCGTGTTGATTGAATATGTTGTGCATCGATACTCGAATGCGTTCCTGGGCATCAGTGATGAGCGGCAGCTCAGGTGTGGTGCTCATATTGAGTTGTTCCAGATAGCTATTCCATTTTTTATAGATTGCATCCTGGGCATTGCCGCGGAGTTCGGGAATGAGGGAAACGATGGCATTAATAAGACCAGAACGAGCCTGAAGAGTACGGTTCTGAGCCTCACGGTCATCAATTTTGAGGAGGATATCGCCTTTTTTTACAAACAGACCTGATTTTAAATCGCCACGAGAATAGACCACTTCTCCACCGACAAAGGATACCAGATCCAGGAGCTGCTGGCTTTCAATGCTGCCATTACCATGGATTTGCAGGGTATGATCGGCATAGTGCATGGGAGTCGTTGCTACCTGGCGTACACGCTGAGTCGCTTCTTTTTTCTTGGCTTCCTCTTTTGTGGCGGACAGGATGACAAAGGCTGCAACACCGATACCCAGAATTGAGAGTGCGCTTCCAACACGAAACCAGCGCTTTTTATAAATAGTGGATGTGCTCATATATTTTACCCATTCGTTCTTTTTTTAGTTCTGCTGTGTAAGTAATCAATTCTTTTCGGAAATGTTCAAAAAAAGTATTGAACTTTCAAAAGAACAAGAGTGTCATAGCAGATGTCATGCGGTTTATAGTGACAAGGGGTATGCCAATCATCTTCGAAGCACACTTAACATCCTGTATTATAAGCACCTACAGTGGAATAAGTTCAGCAATTGTTATACCAAAGACTTACTTTCTAATCAATTAGATATAGTGGATATATAAATATGATATAGTGTTGCCGGGGACTGCCGATACACCGAAGGCGAAAATTTCTTACTCCAATTGTGTTTGGAATAAACAGACTCAAGGCATAGGTATGCCAATAGCAGTTGCTAAAACTAAAGCATCTGGTAAATTGGATATAACTTTTTTAAACAATGTTGTATACATATATCATATTGGGATGGCTGAGTGTGGTCGCCATTTTTCAGGGCGTGAAACCACTTCCCCCAGGGGTGAATTACTTGGGGGATGAGCATTTTATTGCAGACTCCAGCATGGAATTCCTGGTTGATCTGACTTTCAGGGACAGTCTTGGTGAAACACAACACCAGCAGCAGATTTTCCATACGGTTTTTAGCTATATTGATTCAGCTCAAAAATACATCCTCATCGATATGTTTCTATTTAATTCCCATAAAGGACCAGCTGCCTGGAGTTTGAATGAATTGTCTGCCGATTTGAGTAAACTCCTGATACAGAAAAAGCAGTCGATCCCTGATATTCAGATAGATTTTATAACGGATCCGGTGAATACTCTCTATGGTGGCGTCAAGCTCCCGGAACTGGAAGCCATGCAGCAGGCAGGTATCAATACCATCGTTTCAGATTTGACAAAGCTCAGAGATAGCAATCCACTCTACAGTCCGCTTTGGAGAACTGGCTTTCAATGGCTGGGGAATACGGCTGAATCCGGATTTCTCACCAATATTTTTGATGGAGACTTGCCGCGGGTGACCCTCAGGAGTTATCTGGCCTTTCTAAATTTGAAGGCCAATCACCGCAAAATATTTGTAGCAGATTGCGGGGATGAAATGGTCTCCATTATCACGTCTGCCAATCCTCATAGTGCTTCTGCTGATTTCTCCAATATTGGTGTGCTGGTGAAGGGTGAGCTCTGGCGAGATATTTATGACTCTGAAATGGGTCTGGCTCAATTTTCTGATTCAAAACTTTCCGGGGAATTCTTCACCAGAATCCCTCCGCAACGTGTTTCCAAAGAAACTGGAAGCTCAATTCAGCTGATAACCGAAGGGAAGATTCGCAATGCCCTCCTGCATCACTTTGAGGCTTCCACTACAGATGATACGATCAAAATAGCCATGTTCTATATGTCGAATCGGAAAATTGTGAAGTCATTGCTGCATGCAGCAGATCGGGGGGTGATTGTACGCTTAATTCTGGATCCCAATAAAGACGGATTTGGATTTCACCATAATGGCACCCCTAATCGTCCTGTGGTGAAGGAACTCCTGCGAAAATCAAAGGGGCAAATTGACATTCGATGGTTCCATACCCATGGGGAGCAATTTCACGCTAAGGTATCTCTCATTAAAAAGCAGGAGGGACAGCATGTTGTGATCCTGGGCTCGGCAAATATGACTCGCAAGAATCTGGATAACTATAATCTGGAAGCAAATATCCTCCTGCAGTTGGACCGAAATACAGACATGGCTGAGGAAATAGATGCATATCTGGATATGCTCTGGTACAATCAAGGGGAAAACTATACAACTGATGTGGCAACCTTCAATGATGCAGGTCTGCTGAAATCAGTCTTGTACAGAATTCAGGAATTCACAGGATTGTCTACATATTAGGTGTTTTAAAAAAATACAGAGTGAGGAGAGGAGCGCTAAATGAAACAGATTCTTAAAAAAATTGCCTTAGGTTTGGTCCTTGGTATCTTGCCACAAAATTGTGTCTCTACCTTTCCGGATATAACCACATCAAACACCATTAAAGAAGACATATCTACCACTCTGGTTTGTGAACAGGGTCTTGAAACTTTACTTCAGTTTTCTCGCGAAAAAGCTGAACCCTGGGGCCTGGTGCCGGGTGGTGAAACGCTGACCCTGGAGCGTGAAGAAAAGGAGGCTCTATTAAATACATGGGGTAGCCTGCTGGATTATCTGGCCCAACTGGACCATATTCAGCAGAATCATGCCTCAACATTTCTGAAGGAAGGGAGGTCCTCCAATAGAGAAGCGATGTATTGTTTCTATCTGGCCTTTGTAACACAATATCGTTATGCCCTGGAATTCCTGGACCTTGTGGAAAACAATGAGAACATACATACCTATTTAAACGAGGCATACCCCCAGCATGGTCTGGAGGCCAATCTTTACCGACAGTTCAAATATCATTTCCTCAATGTTTTTCTGGCGACAAAGTTTGTAGCCCTGGATGCGATTATGGAGGAAACAAAGGTTCCTCATGGTTTTGAGCATATGTCCAAAATAGAGACTTCTGAAGCATATCTGTATGAAATGGGTACAGGTAGCGGAACCGCAATGACCCTTGAGAATGGCTGGAAGTTGATGCAGGAAGCGGCATTTGAGTTCTGGCTACCCCTCCAAAAAGAGGTTGCTAGTTTTATGGGCGGGAAGAAAGTCTGGCGCTTAGGTGAAAGCCTTATGACGCTTAAAGAAATACAGGAGATTGAACCTCAGCTGGAACCAGGAGATATCATATTTACACGCAGGGAATGGGCTTTGACCAATCTGGGCTTGCCCGGTTTCTGGACGCACACTGCTCTCTATATCGCTACTCCAGAACAACGGGGAACTTATTTTTCAGATGCTGAAACCAGGGCCTGGGTCATGGAACAGGGTGATGCTAATGGCAATTTTGAGGAGCTGCTTGACAATCTTTATGGACCTTTGTATCAGAAAAGCTGTTCACTCTCTGTAGACGGAAACCCCCATAAGGTAATCGAGGCACTAAAGCCGGGTGTCATCTTGAATAGTCTGGAGACCACGCTCACCTGCGACGGTGTGGCTGTATTAAGACCCAATGTTTCAAAACAAGCAAAAGCCCGGGCCATATCCTACGCCTTTGCCTCCTATGGCAAACCCTATGATTTAAACTTCGATTTCCGTACAGACTCTGCCCTGGTCTGTTCCGAGCTCGTTCTCAAAGCCTATGAACCTATCCAGGGAAAAAATGGTCTCAACATTCAAACCACAAGCATTGGCCAAAGGGTTGTTACCCCCGGTAACGTCATTATGCAGCAATTTAGTGAAGAGTATGGAAAACCAGATCAGCAGCTGGATTACGTGCTTTTCTATGATGGTTTTGAGAAACAACATCAAGTGGTAAAGTCAAATGTGGATGAATTGCTCATCAGTTGGAAACGGCCTGACTGGCATATCTTTTTACAGGAATAGCCCCCTTGTTCTAAAAGGCATCATTGCAGTAACAATCAAAGTATAAATACACATACAGCTTAACTATTTAGGCACATTCACACAAACGCGACAAATATTTAGGGTTTAATCAATAAACAGATAAAATATTTATTGATTTTTCGCATTTTGCCTTATTAATTATGGCTGTTGGTTGAAATTGGTTTAAATCTTTAAGGGAGCTAAAGAGGAAAGAAAATGAAAAAGACAATTTATTTGCTGGTTATGTTGGGAATTGGAAGCCTTGCTTTTGGTCAGATGAGCATCGGCGTAGATGTTGTTAATCGATATGTATGGCGTGGGACAGATTATGGGAATTCAGCATCAGTGCAGCCATCTATTGAATATGCCAACGGAGTGGTGACTGTGGGCGCCTGGGGTGCCTGGTCAACCAGTGGTGCTACCGGTGGTAACGAGAATGATCTATATCTATCAACCAGCATCGGACCTGTAGGTCTGACTGTCACAGACTACTTCTTCCCTGCCTATTCTGGTAGTGATGATATTTTCAACCAGGATAACCATATAATTGAACTGAGCGCAGGCATGGATCTGGGAGCTGTTACATCCATGGTGGCCTATAACCTTAGTGGTGATGATGATAATTCTGCCTATGTGGAGTTGGGCTATGGACCTGTGACCCTGGGTATGGGTAATGGTTTTTATACTGTAGGTGATGACCCTGATTTTGGGGTGGTCAGCCTAGGTATATCTGCGACTCGCGATATCTATACTATCTCATACATATTGAATCCGGAACAGGAAACCTCTTTCCTGATCTTTGGATTTAGCCTCTAAGCCTTCCGAGGAAATATTAAATGAAAAAACGACACCTCTATTTTGTATTCCTGGTGCTTGGCCTGAACTCTTTTGCTATGGCTTCATCAGATGCCATACAGGCCTATGCCATTGATAACCTCTTTCTCTTTATTTGCGCAGTCCTCGTCTTATTTATGCAAGCCGGCTTTGCCATGGTGGAAGCTGGTTTGAATAGCGCTAAAAACACAGTCAACATCCTTTTTAAAAATATAATTGACCTCAGTGCCGGGGCGCTTCTGTTTTATGTCATTGGTTACAGCTTAATGTACCCCATTGATGGAAATGGGATTCTCTCATTTTCGGGTTTTGGCTTTATTGGAGAAGCAAGTGAACCTGGAGCTGGCGTACTTAACCCTCAGATGAATTGGTTATTTCAGGTTGCCTTTGCTGCCACGGCAGCAACTATTGTTTCTGGTGCTGTTGCAGGTCGCATGAAATTTTCTGCCTATCTGATTTACTCAATTGTTTTGACGGGATTGGTTTATCCAATTAGCGGATACTGGAAGTGGGGCGGAGGCTGGTTGGACGCTCTGGGGTTTTACGATTTTGCTGGCTCCCTCATCGTACACGCCCTGGGGGGCTTCGCTGGTCTGGCAGGTGCCATTGTGTTAGGACCTCGCCTGGGCCGATTTAAACGAAATGGTGGCTCCAGGGCTATGCCTGGTCATAGTCTTACCATCTCAACTCTGGGTGTTTTTATACTATGGATCGGCTGGTATGGCTTTAATCCTGGCAGTCAACTTGCCATTGTCGGCATAGACAATACAAACGCAGTGATGATGATTGCTGTAAATACAACCCTATCAGCGGCTGCAGGTGGTCTCATGGCCATGGCATTTGCCTGGTTTAGATACAAAAAACCTGATCTTTCTATGGCGCTAAATGGGGTTCTGGCTGGGCTGGTTGGCATTACTGCCAATTGTGATTCAGTCACCAATTTTGAAGCCATCCTAATTGGTTTAATAGCTGGGATATTAGTGGTTTTAGGTATTCTACTCCTTGAAAAATTACGTATTGATGATCCCGTAGGAGCCTGGCCTGTGCATGGTCTGGCAGGTCTCTGGGGTGGAATTGCCACCGGAATATTCGGTGGACACCCCCTGATGGCGCAAATTATTGGATCTATTGCCATCTCACTATGGGGTTTTGCAACGATGTTTGCACTTTTTAGCATCCTCAAAGCCCTAAATTTTCTGCGTGTTTCTGAGACTGAAGAAATTCGTGGATTGGATATTAGTGAACACCAGGAGGAGGCTTATGCAGGATTCCAGATTTTTACAGCAGAGTGATGAAGGAGAATTAAAATGAAACTAATTATTGCTATTATTCAGCCAGAAGAACTTCCAGACATCAAGGAAGAGCTTCTCAAAAGACAGATATATAAGTTTACTGTCACCAACGCCAAAGGACAGGGTAAGGAAATTCCAGTGACAGAGGTATATCGTGGGATTTCCCATGAAATAACCCTGCTTAACAAAGTCCGTTTGGAAATTGCCGTCAATGATGAATTTGTTGATGCGGTAATAGAAGCCATTACCACTGTGGCTAACAACCATGATGAATTGGGTCGGGGAAAAATATTTGTACTCCCCATTGAACAGGTCATCCGCATCAGAACGGGGGAAACCGGTCCTGATGCCATTGGCTAAATAAGACCGTGTAGCACCATGTCGATCTCCCCGGTCGGCATACTCCTCAACAAGAGCCCGTAGTAAGCGGGCTCTTGTGTATTTTGGGAACCAAATTAGATTTAAGTCTATGAACCCTGAATATGGACCAATCTTTGCGACAGACTAAGAAATGAAATTAAGTCCAAAAGTCATCATGCTGGTACTGGGTGTCCTGGTGGTCTCAATGAGCCTGCTTTCCATCCCCCTCTATTGGTATTCCCGAGTCGCTCTGGAAGAAGAATTGGGTGATCAACTTAAACGGATCAATCGAATTATGGCAACCACTCTGGATCAGGAGCTCATCAGCATGTTAGCCGTGGAACCTGGCTTGGTAAGTGTTCGACAACAACTTGAAGCCTCCCTCTCTCAATTAGCAGTGCCTGGTATTGAAGGCTTGACTCTCTATAACCAGGATGGGACCATTCTGGCCCAGGATAGACGACTGAAACAAAATATTGCTGAACTGTCTCCAGCTTTGCCAACTCTGCTTTCCCTCAAAAATGATGCAGAACCCGTGGTCTCAGAGATATATAAATTGGGTCAGGACAAATATGTAAAGGCAGCAGCTATTCCTATCAGAACCAACCAGGGATCACAGGTGATTCTGGTGGTCTGGGTCGGTGCCAATTATATGGCAGTCATCAATCAGATGGCTGGCAGCCTGTTGTGGATCATGTTGGCTTCTTTTCTTATCGCCACTGCCATGACCCTGGTCTTTTCTCGATCGCTGATCAAACCGGTGCGGGCCCTCTCAGGCTATGCCAGATCTATTCAGACGAATATTAATTCTGAGCCGGTGGAACTTCATCGATCTGATGAGTTTGGGGACCTCAATCAATCCCTGATTGACATGCATCGGGATATCCAGAAGCAGGAAGAAAGCGCGAGACAACTCCTGGCCGGTATTGCCCATGAAATCAAAAATCCCCTGGGTGGTATGGAAATTTATAGCGGTCTTCTCAGTGAAGCGTTGGCCCAATTACCCCCAGAAGCAAAGTTTGAAGCATACAAATCCTATCTGGAAAAAATCACTGAAGAACTCCAGCATTTGAAGCGCATTGTTCAGGAATATCTGGATTATGCCAGACCCTTGAAGAGTGTCATTGAAACCCTGTCAATCAGAGAAATCTATACGGATATCACCCAGATTCTGCAACCTGAACTCACAGCACTTAAGCAGACGATTCATCTGGATGGTGATGCTGACATCCAGGCTGATCGCTCCAAGCTGCATCGAGTGTTTCTGAATCTCATCAGGAATGGCCTGGAGGCATCTGGAAAAAACAGCCAGACCATGATTCAGATTCATGACAGTCCCAGTACCCTGGGAATCGATTTTATTGATACTGGAACCGGTATTCCCAAAGCGGACCGAGAGCGCATATTTGAACCCTATTTTTCTACTCGAGATCGTGGCTTTGGACTGGGCTTATCCATCGTCCAGAGCATCGTGGGGGAATTGGGTGGCACAATAGTTGTCCAAAAGAGTGATGCAGAGGGCACCGTTTTTAGAATGAATCTCCCTCGGAAGGGTACGAAATAGCTGTGAAACCAAAGATTCTAGTCATTGAAGACGACAAAACCATGCGCGAAGGTATTGCCACGGTATTGAAACTTCAGGGCTATGTAATTCACACTGCTGAAGATGGCCATGCCGGGGCTCAGATGTTCCGTGAACTCAAACCAGATCTGGTGATATCAGACATGAAACTACCTGGCAAGGGAGGCATGAATCTCCTCCAGGAATTTCAGGATCAATCCCCTGATACCCCCTTCATCCTGATCTCTGCTTTTGGTACCATTGATCTGGCAGTCAATGCACTCAAATTGGGTGCTCGAGACTTTATCGCCAAACCCTTCTCCATCGATGAACTGAAATCCAAAGTTGCCCACATTTTTGAAGATCAAACTCCTGCCAGACCAGAGGTAGATTCCATTCCTGACGGCTTCCATGGCCTGGTAGGGAAATCAGAGCAGATGCAAAAGTTGATTACTCAGATCAAACAGATTGGAGCTGTGGATAGCCCGGTTCTCATCACAGGTGAAAGCGGTACTGGCAAGGAGCTCATCGCCAGGGCCCTCCATCTTGAGAGTCCTCGGTCCAGTCAGGAGATGGTTGCCATCAATTGCAGTGCTCTCACGGACACTTTATTAGAAAGCGAATTATTTGGCCATGAAAAAGGCGCATTCACCGGGGCTGTGAGGCAACACAAGGGTATTTTTGAGCAGGCCCATGGGGGAACCATTCTCCTGGATGAAATCGGTGATATTTCGCCCCAACTCCAGGTCAAACTTTTACGCGTGTTACAGAACCAGAGCTTCCAGCGTGTTGGCGGTACTGAACAGATCGAAGTGGATGTCAGAGTAATAGCCGCCACCAACCGTGATCTCCAATCCGCCATGGAAAAAAAGCAGTTCAGGGAAGACCTATTCTTTCGACTGAATGTAATACCTCTGAACATTCCATCACTGAGGGAAAGACCAGAGGATATCCCCGCTCTAGTGTTCCATTTTGTGAAAATGAAATGCAGCAGACTCAAGCGGGATGTCCCGGAAATCGGTAATAGAACCATGACCAAGCTTGGTGAATACGCCTGGCCCGGCAACATTCGTGAGCTGGAGAATTTCCTGGAGCGTCTCCTCATATTCAGTGAGGGTCCAGCTATAACTCCTGAACAGATTTACTTTGAAAACGCCCCCAGAAAATCAACACAATCAAGCGGCAGACTCAATGAGGTTATGGAGCAAACCGAACGAGAGTTGATTCGCGATGCCTTGAATTGGGCACGAGGGGTTAAACAGAAGGCTGCCCGAAAATTGGGACTCAAAACCAGCACACTTTACTACAAAATGGAAAAATACGATCTTTTCGAAGAATTCGGTGGCAAGAACAACCAATCCAGGGAGGACTCATGATGTCTCTCAGGGTCAGACTCCTGTTGCTTCTCCTGCTTGTCGTACCCATGCTCGGTCAAGACTTGAATGACGCCTGGCAGGCCTACATGTCAACCAACACCCGTATTTCTCAATTGAAGGCTGAAAGGGGCTATTACGCCAACGAGCAAATAGTCATTAAAAACACGGTTGATCACCTTCAAAAGGGCTCGGTCTGGTACAATGCCTGGTTCAATAAATATCTCCTGGCCAACTACAGCAAGCGACAGCTGGTTCTCCTCGACTCTGTAAGGGCAATTGATAGTGAGTTAAATGGTTTGCAGAAACGTCAGAGAATTGAAATTGAAGATTTGAGGCATGCTTACGAAAGCCTGTTAGATGACTATGAAACTGATGGAGTCCTTCCTGTTGAACAGGGAATCAGAAATTTACAGATTGGTCGCTGGCAGAATGTTATGGATAGATTCGGCCCCATATTATTTCCTGATTATGAAGAGATACTAAACCTTCAATTGCGAAATCCCGAACAACGCAAAATCATTCTCATCGACATTAAAAAACTGCTACAGGCAAAAATCTTTGAGTTGGATTCCATTAGAAATGATCGTGAGGAAGAAGAAGAACTCGCCCACAGATTAGCCAGTTTTCATGAGGATCTTGGTCTACAGATGGAAGCAGACCAGGATGCACAGCAGCGAGACGCCAGTGGAAACTCAGAGAAGCTTTTTGGATGGTCCACTGCTGATGCTGCAAGTGAATTCTATGACAACAGGGGTGGATTAGATATGGCCACTGAAATAACTGCCGAAAGCATTGATCTGGTAAGTATAAATGTTCCCAGGGACGATGCCCGGGAGATGTCTCTGGAAGAGCGCTCAGGCAAAGATTTGAATTATCTAAAAAAGAAGCTCAGTGAGTATGAAGCCTTGCTGGAAGAAATCAATGAGGAGTTGAATCAATCTCCCTGATAACTCATTTGTCGCAGTTGAAATTATTAGCGTCCATGCTTCAAAAATCTATCAGGAGTTTTCTCCTGATCTGTGTGTTAATCAAGCCTGCTCTTTCCTATGAGAAGCAGTTAAACCTCTCCACCTATTTCGATTCAAATCCCCGCGAGAACCTTACCAATATTGAGTCAACTTTTGGTCTTAAAGCCAGGGGACTTATGCGCTTTGAGCAGGATAGACAGAACGCCCATTTTTATGGGTCAATTTTAGGACAGGGCTTTCTTGAACCGGCACTTTTTCTTGATTCAAAGGTTGTTGTGAACGGAGAGCTGGGTGGCCACTATAAATTTGCGCGGGGCTACCGCATGGATGCTGGATTGAAGACCTTTCAAAAACTGTATTTTGACGAGCTTCAAAGATCAGGTCGAACCACTTTGAGCGTTTCTATCAAACGACTTAGATCGCAGAAGATGCAACAGGAGTTGGGGGTAAGAAGCACAGCCTCTCATATCGATTATGGGACGTTATTTCAGTATTATGACCAAAGAATGTTTCTAAAGCTCACCCGTCGCCTGACATCAGATTTTCAAGCTGAATTTTCAGCCCATTTGGGGCAAATCGATTATTCGGATTATCCTGCAAGAATACTCATAGGTAATTTTCTGGAACTGAGTAACACTGAAAACCAACAGGACTTCACCCGCACCTTGGGAATCCATCTCAAACATCTGGGAAAAATGATCTGGGGAGTAGCTGTCAACTTTGAAGATATCAACTCAAATAGTACAACAGCTGAGTCCAATGTCTGGTCAGCAAAGCTGTATGCGTCTGGTCGACTTTCAGACCAGGTGTTTTTCCATGTAGTGCTCAACGGGATGAAAAAATTCTATGCTCAGACTGATTTTCTCGAAGCCACTCCATATAGAGATCCTGAAGAAAATATTCAGAACCAACTTCATATTCAACTTGAGCGGGTAATTCATCCCTCACGCGTGTTGTACATTCAGTACAGCCTCATCAAAAATGAAACCATTTTTAATCATTGGTATTACAACAAAAACCTCATAGAAATTGGTGTAAAGCTTACACTCTAAGCCCTGACTTTCCAGCCACATAAGTTTCAGAATATTGACTGATCTTTCAGAAAGCTGAAACATCTCCTCATCCATTTCACGCCGATGTACCTATAGAAAATTTTTATTTTTTTATTTCTCAGCATCAAATGGTATCCCCAAAGACCTGGGTACCTAACCCCTCACATCTTCCCGGCTACTGGCATATGACTTGTCTTTATATGGTCGAATGATTTATCCCGGGAAGTCACTGGGAAGGATAAATATAATGAGTGAGGAGGATGTTATGCAGGGAAGAGTAATCAGAATTCAATTCAGTATGCTTCTGATTGTATGGGGAGTCTTTATGCTTTTTACCGGTTGTGAGAATTCACTGCTTGATTCGACTGTCATGACTGAGGAAACAAAATCTGGAGACAGGGGAACAATGGATCAATTCTCCTCAAATTCAGATGGATTATACGTTGGCGGGGAAGATTATTATCCTGGAACTGAGCGTCATGGAGAATTGTCATACAATGGATTTGTTCTGGCAGAAGAGGACAACCTTTCAACCTTTGGAGTCGATGTGGATGCCGGCTCGTATACCTTTGGTCGCAAAAAGATCAATGAAGGCATTGTTCCAGCTCCCTCATCGGTGAGAGTTGAAGAATACATCAACTATTTTCATCAGGATTATCCTGCACCAGACAATGAACCATTTTCCGTTAGTGTCGACGGCGCACCTTCACCTTTCCGCGCCGAAAATCTGCATCTCTTGCGTATTGGACTTAAAGGTCGAGAGGCAAATTCTGATGACGTGCCCTGGAACCTCACCTTCCTCATTGATATCTCTGGATCCATGCGTACCCGTCTGGATCTGGTGAAAGAAAGTCTCAATATCCTGGTTGATAACATGCGCTTGGGGGATCAGGTGTCCATTTGCACCTATGCTGGAAGTGTAGGGACGGTTTTAAATCCAACAGACCTGCAAGAAAATGACGCTGACGCCATCAAAGCCGTTATTTCTGATCTTGAAGCAGGTGGTTCTACGGCCATGGCTTCAGGGTTACAAAATGCCTATGATGTGAATAGTTTGGGATTTCTGGATGGTGGTGTGAACCGTATTATTGTGTGTTCGGATGGCGACGCCAATGTGGGTGCCACCTCTCATGAAGCCATTCTTGAGCTCATCGAAGAGTATGTAGATCAAGGCATAACCCTATCAACACTGGGCTTTGGAAGTGGTAACTATAATGACCATCTCATGGAACAACTGGCAGATCAGGGCAATGGTAATTACTACTATATCGACACCATCAATGAAGCAGAACGTCTGTTTACCGAGGAACTATCTGGAGTCATGGAAGTCATTGCTAAAGATGTGAAAATTCAGGTTGAGTTCAATGCTGCTTCTGTCTTGAGATATCGTCTCATTGGTTATGAAAATCGTGATATTGAAGATGACCAATTTGAAAACGATAGCACAGATGCAGGTGAAATCGGTGCCGGTCATCGGGTCACAGCTCTTTACGAGCTGGAGCTGACCCAGAGCGGCCCAAATAATCTGGGAACCGTGCATCTCCGCTACAAAATGCCCGACGGCGAATCAGACATACCCTTTGATGTACCAATTTCAAGAAATGATCTGGCAGATTCATTCTCTCAGGCCAGCGATAGATTCAGGTTTACAGCTGGCGTGGCAGAATACGCTGAGATCGTCAGGGAGAGTCCATACGTCCAGACCTCACTCTTTGCAGTAGAATCTCTCATTGCATCATCCCTCATTGGCTCAAATGAACAGGATACGGAACTCCTTGAATTGATACGTCAGCTTCAGACCATTGAATAGAGATGATATGCAACAAATGATGAAACTGTTCAAGATATTAGTGTCTCTATCATTCCTCGTGTCATGTGGAATCATGGATCCAGATGAAAATCAACTGGGTGGAGACGAGGGATCTATCCACATTGAATACCTGGGACAGGAATGGACCGAGGGTGGCTATGCACCGCTTTTTTCACTGGTGAATGACAGTACCGAGACCGTTCAATACTTTGGGTATAGTGAAAGCTACCCACTGTTTAGTGCTGAAGCCCTGAGTGATACAGGCTGGACCAATTTGATGTGGGGCTGGTGTGGAACCGGTGCATCATTCTATGCTCTGGAACCGGACTCAAGCATCCAATTTCTTGGGATGTCACCCTCGTATAGCTGCACCTGGCGCTTGGTTCTGGATATCACTGAGATGGACTCCCTGAGTTCACGTAGACTCCGCAGCGAAAATATTATTTACACAATTCCCCAGAATTAAACTGAACGTACGAAAGGAATACCGCCATGTATCACATGGATAATTTTCAAAGAAACAGACGGGTAAGCTGGGGCATGATGCTCGTGATCGTACTTCTTTTTGTGAATAGCGTTTCAGCTCAATTAATATCATTGAAAACCGTTCCTGTGGCTACAGGAGACCAGTTTCTTATTTTCCCCAGCCAGAATCTGAGCATGGGGGGCGTCCACATTAGTCTCAGAGATTCACTCCTTGATCATTGGGTTAATCCAGCCTATGGTGCAAACATAAAGGGGCTGCAGGTTTCCAGCTCTCCTGTGTATTACAGAATTGGAGAGGGCTATGGTAGTGCCAGGTCCATGCCTTTGGCTGTAATCTGGAACAAAGGAATCTGGTTCGGGGGAGCATCTTTTACCCTTCAGGCCATGAATACTGCTGACAATCAGACCTGGTGGAACCCTCAGATTCGGACACTGAGTGAAAACATAGCTGAAAATAAATATCTTGCCGGTTTCGTCGGACGAAAATTGGGCAACACCAGTATTGGTGTAAGTGGCTATTGGGCCTCGCTCTCGGCCCTGGATGGGGTGGATTTGCTCTACTCCAACAGTGAGAGCATCCATCAGAAGGGTGATTTAACTGATGTTCGAGTTGGCCTCAACAGAACCCTGGGTTCTGGTGGAGAACTCGAATTGCTCTATCTCCGTAATGAGTTGGACATGAAGCATGAAGTCATGTATATGGACTGGGGAATTGCTGAACCTTTTGAGCGTATAGAGACCAATCTGGATCATACAGTAACTCAGGGCTTTCATCTTGCCCATACAAGCCCTGTTGATGAATACGGCTGGGCCTATGGTTCCAGACTCACTGTGAATCAGAAAACCCATCCCAAAATCCCCAATTATGAGATTATGAATATCCCCAGGGATCCTGGAACCACTCTAGGATTTAACCTAGGTGGCGGAATCTCAAAGATCAACGGGAATAGTACGTTCGGTATCGATGTCATCTATGAACCCATTAAGAGCCATACCTGGGCGGAAGCCGATACGCACATGATCAACGATGATGATGAATGGATCCGACCTGGAGATAAAACGGTAGAAAACTACTTCGATTTTTCCAACTGGGTATTACGGACCGGGTTGGGATGGAAAAATACCAACCGGACTTTCCAACTGGGTATGCAGATGCGATCCATCCACTACTGGTTGGATCAGACAGACTTTATTGCTGTGACTGAACGAGATCAGGAGGAGTATTGGGTGGAGTGGACCACTACCTGGGGCATGTCCATGGATTTTGATGATTTTACGGTGCGCTACTCTGGAAAAACCACAATGGGAACGGGACGCCCAGGAATTGATACCCAATGGCTATGGCGCGGTGGCATGTTGGAAGACGTGAGCATGGGTGGTGATTTTATAATTGCTCCAAGTGACGATCTGACCCTTCAGGAAGCGCGAGTCATGACCCATCAAATTTCGATATCATTGCCTATCAGGAGGTAGAAAAATTCCAGGCTGGGATTTGAATCCCAGCCTGGTGAATGAACGATCTGATGAGGAAAGCATGAATGGCATAAGATTATTGTCAATAGCAATTGCGTTAGGCCTAATCTTCTCATGCGAGGAAGATGGAGGAAGGCATCTGTTATCCGTAGAAGAGGACTTGCTTTTCACCTTTGTTCTCGACTCAACTTTTGGTACTGGGAAAAAGGGAGAATATTTACTTGTAGTTCGAACAGCTGAGAACTGGACTTGTGTGAATTATTTATTGGAATGTGAATCGATTATCGAAAGTGACTTAATAAGCATAGATATTCATGGGGCTGTACTGGATGGTGGCGGTTGTTATACAGCATTAGGACCTGCAAGAGTAGCAATCCCAATTGACAGGAAGACTGGAAGTTTTGATTTGTTTATTCATAGCCACTCAGGCTTAGATAAATATGACGTCTCCATCACAGACACAGTTGTTGTCACTCCCATCCATACTTCCTATACTGCCTATTATAGATATGACTGGGGACAGAGCGAATGAAAGTGAATTTACTCGGGATTGTTATAATATTACTTTTTGGGTGCGCTTCGGGAACAGATCCAAATCTGGGTGATGAGTTTGTCTTGAAGTACGGCCAGTCAACCAGTATAAATGACCAGAATATATCCATTACATTTACTGGAGTTGGTGCTGATTCCAGATGCCCCACTGGTGTCCTGTGTGTCTGGGAGGGCAATGTCGAGATATTTCTGGATATTAATTCGGAGTCTTATTCAATAAACACCAGTCTTGATCCAAGAATAATTTTCCATGATGATTATCAGTTGGAATTAATTTCAGTATCACCTTATCCTGTTTATGGAGATACCATAGACATCGAAGACTATGAAATCAGAGTGGTTCTGATTAAATAAATCATTCAGGTTTACAGGCGCTAATCCTGTCCTCAGTGAGATACGAATACAAATGAATGGGAAGCCCCCTCAAATGAACATATCCACGAAACTTTTGATGATATTAATCCTGCTTACAGGATGTGCAGAAGATGATGATTCCACGACGACCATAATTTCAAGTGGCACTTCATTTGGCGAGTGTGCTGGCTACTGTGTTAGAGAAATTAAAATTTCTGAGGATAGACTTGTCTATACAGCAAGTAGTTGGGACACAACCAACTATCCAACTTTAGACACTGCTGCAGAAATCACTTCAGAAGAATGGAATGATCTCCTCACCCTAGTGGATTTGTCTGCCATGCAAAGTTATGAAGATGTGATTGGTTGTCCCGATTGTGCAGATGGAGGTGCTGAGTGGATAAAAGTCGAATCTGCTGAAGGTTCAAAAAAAATCACATTTGAATTCGGGGATAGTCTGAGTAGTGTTCAACCGCTCATTGAGCAGTTGAGATTATTACGTGCAGAGAATGAGTTGCTTATCTTTCACGAAAACGATTAATCATGAGATATTGAGTTATAACCTTACGAAGGTTCCAAACCTTCGTAAGGTTAATGAACGGGTCGTGGTGTCAGACTTCGATAGCACTTCGACGAGCTCAGTGTGACACCTCGGTCAGACACCCCTGGCTATTACAGTTGTGCTTCGGCCAGGGCCTGTTCCAAATCCTCAATAATATCGTCGATGTGTTCAATACCCACGCAGAGACGAATCATATCAGGCGTTACACCAGAGGCTTCCAATTCTGCACCAGCCAACTGGCGATGGGTGGTGGAAGCGGGGTGAGCAGCCAGGGACTTGGCATCTCCAATATTCACGAGACGTTTAAATATCTTTAAGGCATCATAGAATTTTTCACCAGCCTCCATACCTCCTTTGATACCAAATGCCATGAGACCTGAGGCTTTGCCTTCGCTGTATTTTTGAGCCAGAATGTGGGAAGGTGATGAAGGTAATCCAGCATACTTCACCCAGGTGACCATGGGATGTTTTTCCAGATATTCAGCAACGGTCTGAGCATTTTCACAATGACGTTCCATGCGTAACGCCAGCGTTTCGATTCCCTGTAAAATAAGAAAGGCATTGAAGGGGCTTAGAGCAGAACCAGTATTCCTTAGTGGAACAGTTCGAACCCGGGCGATATAGGCCAATTCACCCATAGCCTCCGTATACACCATGTTATGATAGGCCGGTTCTGGTTGATTGAGCATGGGGAAACGCTCAGCATTCTCAGCCCAGGGAAATTTACCGGAATCCACCACGATACCGCCCAGGGAATTACCATGGCCTCCCATATACTTTGTCAGGGAATGCACCACAATATCTGCCCCAAATTCAAACGGTCTGATGAGCATGGGCGTGGCAACGGTATTATCAACGATGAGTGGCACGCCATGAGAATGGGCCATATCGGCAATGGCCTGAATATCCATAAAGGCACCGACCGGGTTGGCTATACTTTCACAAAAAACAGCCGAGGTTTTGTCATCTATGAGCGCCTCGAGACTTTCCGGGCTTTCGTCTTTTGCAAAACGTGCTTCAATACCCAGACGGGCAAACATATGACTAAAAAGGGTGAAGGTACCGCCATAAATCTGGGGTGTGGAAACGATGTTGTTGCCCTGCTCTGCAATAGCCAGAATGGCATAATTAACTGCTGCACTTCCAGCACTCACGGCCAGTGCTGCTGCTCCACCCTCCATCTCTGAAACGCGAGCTTCCAGCACAGCATTGGTGGGGTTCATGATGCGAGAATAGATATTTCCGGCGACTTCCAGGTTAAACAGATCGGCCCCATGCTGGGCACTATCAAATTCGTAGGCTACTGTTTGATAGATGGGAACAGCTACCGCCTTGGTGGTTTCCTCTGAATCATAACCGCTATGAATTGCTTTGGTTGCTAGTTTGATAATAAATCTCCGTTTCTAATGCCCTTCAAGGACTTACTTAATTTTTAAAGGATCGTCTGGATTGATTCCATGGGTAAATGGAAGATGACGATCAATATTTGTTAGTTGATAAACCAGCCCCAGCCAATTGTTGAAGATGGATTTGCCTGTATCTCGCCAGGTATTATCCAGGAGGGGCTCGATCTCAGCCTCAGGAAAACCAGGCATTTTATCACCCTTCTCCCTGGCCTGCATCACGGCTGGTCTATATCGTTGAATAATTTTATCAATATTCGGGTTGAAATAATTTTCTGGACTTTCTGGATAAGTTTCTCTTTCGCCTTCAAAGTAGCGAACGACTTCACGCTTGTACTCTTTAAGCAGGCTGACACGATCATATTCTGGATGCCCTTGAAGATATACAATTCTGAACATATCCGGACTTACTGCCATGTGAACGCCACTCTCAGACCCCTCTACCAGAATCTTAAAACCTGCTGCCTGCAATTGCTCGGGACTAACATCGTTGTTTCTTGAATGGGGGACGTCAAAACGGGTGTTAATATTCCTCAGGAGGGGATGCCCGGTATTGGTAATGCGGTGACTATAAACCCCCCAGCGTTTTTGCTGCAGTGGTTGCCGTTCAATGTCATGTAGGTGCTTTACGATGGCGTGGACTGCCAGGCATGAACAGAGGACCGAAGTGACATTCCTGGTGGCCCAGTCAATCACAACTCCCAGGGGCTCCCAGAAAGGCTCCTGCTCCAATGACGGATTAGCAGGGTTGGTACCGGTAATAATCAGGGCATCTAAACCTGCACTTTTTACTGCATCAAAACTCGTGTAATAAGCATCTATGTATTTCTGCGCTCTCTCATCCCGTTCAACACCATCTATTGTGAAAGGATAGATATAATATTGGACGATCTGATTTGAGCTTCCCACCAATCGTAAAAACTGTCTTTCCGTAGCCTGAAATGAAGCATTGGGCATGAGATTTAAAAAGCCGATGTGTAGTTCTCGAATGTCCTGATGGAGGGCTTGACCCAGGTCGAGTATTTCTTCACCCTGAGCTTTCAGGAGATCAAATGTGGGGAGGGGGGTATGGGCGACTAATGGCATTTTGTTCAATTTTCCTTATTCAACGACTCATCAATTACAATTTCATAAACAGAACAATATTAGGTTTTTAATGCAATTTTAGCAAAGAAATAAAATAAACTTGCACACCAGGCCTGAAATAATGTATAATTGTTCTGTATATGAATATGACACAAATAAATATTAGCCTTATCAATATCCGCCGCCGCCATCCGCAAAGACAGGGAACCGGCGTGTAACTCTATAAGCATAAAATTTAATAAGAGAAAGCCCCCGGTTCAACCCGAGGGCTTTTTTTATGTGCAAAAATGAAGTGAATGAACCGAAAGCAAAGGAATCAAACCAAGTTGAAAAAAGAAAAAGTCGTCCTGGCCTACAGCGGAGGTTTGGACACCTCAGTAATTTTGAAGTGGCTCGAGCTCAAGGGCTATGAAGTGATTTGCTTCGTGGGGAATGTGGGACAAACAGAAGATTTTGAAGCCGTCGAGAAAAAGGCTTATGCCACTGGTGCCACCAAAGTGTATACCGAAGATCTCCGACAAGAATTTGTGGTGAATTATATCTGGCCGGCTCTACAGGGGAATGCCCTGTATGAGGGACGCTATTTATTGGGAACTTCCCTGGCGAGACCCCTTCTGGCTAAAAGTCAGATAGCAATTGCAGCTAAAGAAGGTGCTCAATATGTGTCTCATGGATCCACAGGCAAGGGCAATGATCAGGTCAGATTTGAATTGAATTATTATGCCCTGAACCCTGAAATCAAGGTCATTGCACCCTGGAGGGATCCAGTATTTCTAAATGAATTCAAAGGCCGTACTGATCTGATCAACTTTGCCCAGAAACATGGGATCGAGATTACTGCTTCAAAAAATCGCCCCTATAGTGAAGACGAAAATCTCATGCATATCAGTCATGAGGCTGGGATTCTTGAGGACCCAGCCATAGCACCAGATGATTCAGTCTACAGTATATCAAGTCTTCTGAGAGATGCGCCTGACCAGGAAACCAAAATTGAAATCTCCTTCGAAAATGGGATACCTGTTCATGTGAAAAATCTGGAAGATGGTGTTGAAAAATCAAAACCACTTGAATTATTCACCTATTTGAATGAGTTGGGTGGCATAAACGGTATTGGCCAGCTTGACATGGTGGAAAATCGATTCATCGGCATCAAGTCCCGTGGCATTTATGAAACACCTGGTGGTACCATCCTGTGGGAAGCTCACCGAGATATCGAGGGAATTGCCATGGATAAGGAAGTCATGCACCTCCGCGATATGCTCATCCCCAAATTTGCCGAGCTGATCTATAATGGCTTCTGGTATTCACCAGAGATGGACTTCATCATGAGTGCATTCAACAAAAGTCAGGAAGCAATTTCAGGCAAGGTGCGCTTGTCGCTGTATAAGGGGAATGTTGTGACTATTGGTCGTGATTCCCCGTATTCCCTCTATGATCAGGATCTTTCCAGTATGGACATCGAAGGTGGGTTTGATGCCACGGATTCTACGGGCTTCATCAATATCAACGCCATCAGGCTCAAAGCGCATAAACTGGTTCTCCATAAAAACAGACCTTATAACTGGCGCGAGGTTGAAGTATGAGCAAGCTGTGGGACAAAGGGGTAGCGCTGAACCCAAAAATCGAAGCCTTCACGGTGGGCAATGATTACCTCCTGGACCAAAGCCTGGTCTATTATGATTGTATTGCCTCCAAGGCCCATGCCAGTGTCCTCGAAAAAGCATCACTCCTTAGCAAAGATGAGGCGCAAAAGATCAAGCAGGGTTTGGATCAAATAATCGAACTCCAGAGTAGGGGTGAGTTTGAGATCCCCTCCGAACAGGAGGATTGCCATACTGCCATCGAAGCGTATCTAATTGATACTTTGGGTGAGCTTGGTAAAAAAATCCACACTGCCAGATCTAGAAACGACCAGGTCCTTACTGCCCAGCGCCTGTACTATCGGGATAAACTCAAGGATATTGAGTCGTTGAGAGTCCAACTCATCGAAACCATTGCACAGTTTGTTGAACGGTTCGGTCAGGTTGAATATCCAGGGTATACACACATGCAAAAGGCCATGCCTTCATCTTTTGCAATGTGGGGCTGGGCATTTATCGAGAGTATGGAAGACAATGGTATGCTCCTGGCAACCGTATCAAAGATATTGGATCAGTCCCCCCTGGGTACGGCTGCTGGATATGGTGTCCCACTTGAGATTGATAGGGAATTGGCCGCTCAGGAACTGGGGTTTGCCAGGGTCCAGCAAAACCCCATCTATGCTCAAAATAGTCGGGGAAAGTTTGAAGCCCTGCTTATTCATTTGCTTTCACAGATAACAGCCGATCTCAACAAAATTACCAGCGATTTGATCTTGTTTAACATGAGTGAATTTAAGTTTGTAAAACTACCAGATGAATTCTGCACAGGTAGCTCCATCATGCCCCAGAAAAAGAATCCAGACGTGTTGGAGTTGATGAGAGCCAAACACCATGTAGTGAAAGCCTGTGAATTTGAGGTATCCAGCCTTATAAGCAATCTGATCTCTGGTTACAATCGTGATCATCAATTGACAAAAGAACCTGTCATGAAGGCCTTGAAAATCACCCAGGATTGTCTTGAAATAGCCGTCCTTCTTTTCGCGAATCTTGAAGTGGATGAAGGTCATTGCCAAAAAGCCATGAGTGCCGAACTCTACGCCACCGAAAAGGCTTATGCCCTTGTTAAACACGGCATCCCCTTTAGAGATGCCTATGTCCAGATTGCCCAATCCCTGAAAGAGGACTCATGACCCGCACGCTTCCCCATTTGAATCGAGTCGTGGTCAAGATTGGCAGCTCCAGTTTGTGTGGAGCCGATAACAGGATACAGGAACGCCAAATTATTGAATTGACCCGACAGGTGGCTGCTCTGGTTCAGCAAAACATCGAATTGGTCCTGGTGACCAGTGGGGCGGTTGCCGCAGGCGTTGGTCACCTCATTGATAAAATCCCTTCCCTGGAGAATAATCAGGCTGCCGCTGCCATCGGACAACCCATACTCATGGGATACTTTCAGAAATATTTCCAGGCCTATGATCTCAATACAGCTCAGTTGCTACTGACCCATGATGATTTTCAGTCGCGTCGGAGATATCTAAATGCCCGTAACACCATTAATTATCTCCTCAGCAATCAGGTAATTCCAATTATTAATGAGAATGACAGTGTTTCCACCGAGGAAATCCGCTTTAGCGATAATGATTATCTCGGAGCACTCTGCACTAATCTGGTGAGTGCTGACTTGTTTATCATTCTCTCAAACATCAATGGTATCGCGGATAAAAATCCCCAGGAGTACCCCGATGCCAGCATTTATGAAGAACTATCTCTGGCCGATCTTGAACACCTCCAGAAAAAGTTTGCCAGCGAGAAAGTACGTGGTCTGGGACGGGGCGGGATTGCCACCAAACTGGAAGCGCCATCCATGGCAGGTCGCTATGGTGTCCCCAGTATTATTGCCAATAGTCGCGAGGAAAATGTTTTGCTCCGAATTGTCAAAGGGGAGTCGTTGGGAACCTTGATTCGACCAGAAACCAACCAACTCAATTCCAGACGCGCTTATATCGCCCATGCCTTAAAACCCAAGGCGATGATCATTATTGATGATGGAGCTGCCACAGCTTTAAAAAACAGCAAGGCCAGTCTTCTGGCTACAGGTATCCTTGCCACCAAAGGGAATTTTGATCGTGGTGACGGAATCAGTTGCTGCCTTGAAGATGGCACTGAAGTGATGCGGGGAATTGTGGAGTACAATCGAGATGAGGTTCGCAAAATTGCTGGTCGTCGCTCAAGTGAAATTGAAAACATTCTGGGTTACAAACATCGTCGCAGTGTGATTCACAGAGAAAACATGGTGGGGATTTAGGAATTTAAACATGAATTTAAAACAACTTGGACAGCGCACAAAACAAGCCAGTAAAGTTCTACCCACGGTGAGCACCGAGATTAAACAGAACATCCTAAAAAAGATGGCTGAAAATATTTTAAAGGCCAGCGAATCAATTAAAACTGAAAACCAGAAAGATTTGAAGGGCGCCAGGAAACGTGGTCTATCCAGCGCCATGATCGATAGGCTCACGCTAACTGATGAGCGGATAAGCGCCATGGCTGATAGTCTGTTGGAAGTGGCCAGCCTGGAAGATCCAGTTGGGGTAATCACTGAAGAATATACACGTCCAAACGGTTTGCTAATCCAAAGGCGACGGATACCCCTGGGTGTCATTGGCGTGATCTATGAATCCCGACCCAATGTCACAGTTGAGGCCGCCTCATTGTGCTTTTTTGCCGGAAACGGCTTACTTCTAAGGGGTGGTTCTGAATCCTTTCACTCCAATCAAATCCTGGTGAAGATTCTAAAATCAGCCCTGGCTGAACATGGCTTGGAGGATGTGATCAACATGGCTCCTACCACCGACAGATCAAGTGTGGATGAACTGGCAAAAATGAATGATGTTCTGGATGTGATTATCCCCAGGGGTGGGGAAGGGCTGATTCGTCACATTTATGAAATCGCTACCGTCCCGGTGATTGCCCACTACAAAGGCAATTGCCATATGTTTATCGATGAAACCGCCAAAGTGGAAAGCGCTGTTTCCATTGCCATGAACTCCAAAGCCCAGCGACCTGGAGTTTGTAATGCGCTTGAAACCTTACTCATCCATGAAAAAGTTGCAGATCAATTTTTACCAGCATTTTTATCAGAAGCCGACAAGCAGCAGGTTGAGATCAGGGGGTGCGCGAAAACACAGGCTTTCTCAGAAAAAGTACTTCCAGTAACCCCGAAGGATTTTGATACAGAGTTTCTTGATCTCATTCTGGCAGTCAGGGTGGTTACAGATCTTCCAGCCGCCATCGATCATATCCAGACCTACACAAGTGATCACACCGAGGTTATTGTCAGCGAAGACAAGAAGAATATTGAAACCTTTACCAGAGCCCTGGATAGCTCAGCAATTATTGTCAACGCATCAACCCGTTTCAATGATGGCGGACAGCTGGGGTTGGGTGCTGAAATTGGCATCAGCACCACCAAGCTTCATTCTTTCGGCCCTATGGGATTAAGGGAACTCACCACCACAAAATTTGTGGTAACAGGCAGCGGTCAGTTAAGAAATTAAAGAATATATTGAAAATCATGAAAAATATTTCGGATTATGTGATATTTGGTGTAATTAGAAAAGTGGATCACAGGATGGGATGTATTCGTGCAAACTTCAAAAGAGCATAAACAGAAATTTGACTCTGGCAATGGAACAGGAGTCAAAAAGATGAATCCCTTTCCCCTTTATAGACCTGAACAACATCATGATGCCTGCGGAGTAGGCTTTATTGCTGAAGAATCTGGACAGCCAAGCCGCCGGGTGGTGGAATTGGCCCTCAAAGCGCTAAACCGTCTCGAACATCGGGGTGGTAAGGGCTTTGATCAGGATACTGGAGATGGGGCAGGTATTCTGGTTGATATTCCATGGTCGTTTTTTAAAGCTCGCATGCAAGCTTCCGATCTGAAAAAAGCCAGAAAAAGTGAGACCCTGGCCTTAGCCGTCATCTTCTCTAGGAATATTTCCAGTTCCTTTCTGGATAGCACCTTGTCCAAACAGGCCAAAGTTCTGGGCTCCAGGTATCTTGGTTCATTGCAGGTGCCGGTGAAACCAGAACATCTCGGGAGTATAGCCCAGGCCAATCAACCTGATATCCAACATGCATTGTTTGCCATCCCAGCTGAAGGGAAATATTCAGCAGAACAGCAGACCTATCTCATGCGCAAAAGTTTGGAGAACCGTATTCAAGAGTCGGGACTAAGCCTGTACTTTTGCAGTTTTTCAACGCGAACCATGGTTTACAAGGGTCTGCTTTCATCCTATCAGATTGGACAATTCTACCCTGACCTGCGAGAGCCCGAATTCAAGACCCGCATGGCAATATTTCACGAACGTTTTTCAACCAATACCAATCCATCCTGGGAAATGGCCCAACCCTTCCACGGAATAGCCCATAATGGTGAGATCAATACCATCAGGGGTAATCGGCTTTGGATGAATGCCCGTCAACGACAACTTCAATCAAAATTCTGGAAACAAGATTTTCAGAAACTTCGTCCGATTATTACACCTGGATTGAGTGATTCTGCCAGCTTTGATGAGGTCTTCAGCTTGCTGGTTCAGACTGGGCGAGATCCCAATCATGCCATGATGATGATGGTACCGGACCCCTACAGCGGCTTTCCTCAAATGGATCGAGCACTGATTGACTTCTATATGTACCATGAAAACTTCATGGAGCCCTGGGATGGACCTGCTGCGCTCATTTTTACCGATGGAGAAACGGTGGGAGCCAAGCTGGACCGAAATGGTCTGCGGCCCTTACGCTATACCAGGACAAAAAGTGGCTTGGTCATTATGGCATCTGAAGCGGGTGTGGTGGATGTTGATGATGATGACCTCATTGTTCACCATCATATGTCTTCAGGTGAAATATATTCAGTTTCCCTAACTGGAGGCGTTGAGAATAATGTTCAGACCAAGGACCGTATCTCTCATCAGGCAAAATATGGCCAGTTGATGAAGAAAAATTTTCTACGCCTTAAGCGAGAAGATAATGATACAGAGTTTGGGGATTTCGCCATACCCGAAGGTGGTTTTGACAAACGTAATCGGCTAGCCCTGGGATGGCATCAGGAATCAGTTGATCGATTTACTGGGCCTTTGAGTGGCGTGCCACTGGAACCAGTAGGGGCCATGGGTGATGACACACCTCCAGCTTTTCTCTCCCAGAAGAGTCGCAGCTTTTATGATTACTTCGTACAATCCTTTGCCCAGGTCACCAATCCACCCATAGATCCTATTCGTGAACGACTCATGATGAGCTTGTACCACTATATCGGTAGTGAGGAAAATTTACTCGCTTCTGAACCCGCCTTTCATGGAGCTATTCGGATAGCAAGTCCGGTACTCTCTCCACGGGAAGTCCGATGGATGATGAGAAAATACAGACTTTTCAAGCATAAGATCATTTCTGTATTAGCGCCTGTTGAACAGAGTTTTGAAGGACGCCTTAAGGAAATTCAGGATGAGTGTGTTCAAGCGGTGGAATCAGGGAAGCGGATACTATTTCTCAGTGATGAGCATGTAGATGAGTCCCAGGTCCCCATACCCATGGCCCTGGTGGTGTCTGCAGTGCATCATGACCTGGTGAGACATAAAATCCGTAGCGATGTCTCTCTTATTTGTCTAGCCGGGGATGTTTTTGAAGATCACCATGTTTCAGTGCTAACCACATTGGGTGCCAGCGCTGTATACCCCTATATGGCCTATGAACTCATCCGCGAGAACCTGGATGAGGGCGACTGGTTGAAGGGAATGTCCAATTATCGCTTCGCGCTTGAGAAGGGATTGTTAAAGAGTATGGCCAAAATGGGTATTTCAACTTTTAGCTCATACCAGGGGAGCATGCTGCTTCACACCATTGGATTACATGCAGATTTTCTAAAGAGCTGGATGCCTTCCTTGAGACCAAATATTGGTGGTGATGGCATCGCAGCCATTCAAGGCCGAGTGAGGAAGCGACATGGCTCAGCATTCCAAACAGATCATCCAGAGATGGAGGATATTGGTCTTTTCCGCGTGAAGCGGGATGGGGAAGCCCATGGTTATAGTCCAGCCATTGCCAAACAGATCAGGAATAGAGCGACCCATAAACCTGAAAAAACCAGAAAACCCAGAGGTCCTGTCTATTTAAGGGATCTCATGGATTTAAAAAGCAGCGTCGCTTCAGCAGGTTTAGTGGTTGAGTCTGGCGACCAGATTACCAAACGTTTTGGGGTCGCAGCCATGAGTTTTGGGGCACTAAGTGATGAGTCCCATCGCGTATTGACACAGGGAATTGCCATGGTGGGTGGTCGCAGCAATACTGGTGAAGGTGGCGAAACACCAGATCGATATTTACTCTATAAGCATAACGACCATATGAATTCACATACCAAGCAGATCGCCAGTGGACGTTTTGGTGTAAAAGCTGATTATCTGGCAGCCGCCCAGGAACTTCAAATTAAAATTGCCCAAGGTGCCAAACCTGGAGAGGGTGGACAGCTACCAGGTCAAAAAGTGAGTGTGGAAATTGCCACAGCCAGATCATCAACACCTGGAATCCCCCTTATTTCACCACCACCTCACCATGATATCTATTCAATTGAGGATCTGGCTCAACTGATCTATGATTTAAAAGAAAGTAACCCCCGTGCCCGCATATCCGTCAAGCTGGCATCCCAACCGGGTATCGGAATTGTCGCCTGTGGTGTGGTCAAGGCCGGCGCAGATATCGTGGTTGTTTCCGGTGGAGATGGAGGGACAGGAGCCAGTCCACTTGGTTCAATGAAGCATACGGGTATGGCCTGGGAAACGGGACTGGCTGAGACCCACCAGTCCCTCATTGCCAACAAGTTAAGAAGCAGAGTGGTCCTCCGGGTAGATGGAGGATTGCAGGAAGCAAAAGATATTCTTGTGGCAGCAGCGCTGGGGGCGGAGGAATATGATTTTGGGTCAGTAGCCCTCATGGCCATAGGCTGTGTTATGGTGCGTCGTTGTCATGAAAACACCTGCCCCGTAGGGATTGCCACCCAGGATCCGACTTTACGCAAAAAATTTAAAGGCACTCCGGAACAACTCGCTTCCTTTTTCAAACTTCTGGCAGAAGATGTTCGTGATCAGTTATCAAAAATAGGATTGCCCAGTCTGGAAGCTCTCATAGGACGCAATGATTTATTGGAACAAAAGAAGGAGCTGGAAACTGAAGATGATTTCCCTGATGTAGATTTCTCAAATCTTCTTGAGCCAGTCCTCTCACGTGACTGGTTGAAACGGGACCAAGATCAGAGCATTATTAGAAAATTCCCCAGCTTTGATGAGAAAATCCTGGAGAGTATTCATAAAGAATTGTTGACCCATGGTCAGGCTGTCATTAGAGATACCGTCAGCAATAAAGACAGAGCCGTGGGTACCCGTCTGGCAGGTGAAATTGCCTTTCTTTTCGGAGAGGGCCAGTTCAACGGAACCCTGCAGTATCGCTTGCGTGGAGTGGCTGGTCAAAGTCTGGGGGCCTTCCTTACCCACGGGATTGAATTACGTCTCAAGGGTCTGGCCAATGATTACGTAGGTAAGGGGATGAGTGGTGGATTGATTACCATTCGTATGCCCCGGGATATTCGGGAGCATGGGAAAGAACATACCATGATTGGCAATGTGGCTCTATATGGGGCTACCGGCGGAACCCTGTTTGTAGCCGGCCGAGCCAATGAACGATTTGCAGTTCGTAATAGTGGTGCTTCAGCAGTTGTGGAAGGCGTGGGGAATCATGCCTGTGAGTACATGACCCGGGGAGTGGTCATCGTTCTTGGTGAAATTGGATTCAATTTTGGGAGCGGCATGACAGGTGGAACGGCATATCTATTTAATCTGAGTGATGCCGACAGGGAGCATTTGAATACGGATTTTGTTCTGGAAGAATCCATCAGTGAATCTGATGAATTTACCATCACCAGATTGCTGGAACGTCACCGATTTCATACAGGATCACTCAAGACATCTGATATTCTTGAAAATTGGGAAGCTGAGAAGCAAAAGTTTTCCAAAATTACACCACTGGTTATGCAATTTTTGGATAGCAAGGCTCTCTATGATCAACAGGTGAGTCAGCGTTTGAGTCTTGTGCTCAATGAGTAAAGAGATGAGCGCTTCGCATGAAAATGACAAATATTCGCCTCTAACAAGAAAAACAGAAAATGCAGGGACCCGAGTCTTGTTAGTCACTCAGAATGTTGTTACTACAAAAAATATTAACCTGGTGAACACTCCTGGATCTTTGGAATTCAAGACAAATAATATCTCGAATCGATACAGTTAAGTTTTTGGTTTGCTTGGGAGTAGGGCTCTTTTCAAAATCAGAATATAGGCAAAATATTTGCCAGAAATCTGCCCCGTGACCTTGGTAAAAGATAAAAATATGAAGAAACACAATCTTTTTAAAAAGGTATTGCATAAGGCCGTTAATTCGAGATAGAATATACCAGGTTAAAAACCATGAGAAGCATGACTAGAAATATGACCCATTCAAATCGCCCCCTCACCGGGCAGGCTCTGGCAGTAAGCTCAGAGCATGAGTCAATTCTAGCTACAGAGATTTTAAGTATTAATGTCCTCAGTCTTCTGGGCCTGGTACTTATTATTATCAACGCCACTCTGATCGCCTGATAGAACTTACAAACACATCAGGATTGAGCAGAGAGGCGGCTAACCCCCGACTAAATTCGCTTGTACCCCTGATCGAAAAGTTCTTTCCGGCTTCAGCTTTGCGCAAACTGAAGGGAAGAGAAAAGTATGAGATCAGATCTCATAAAAAAAGGATTCGATAAGGCACCCCACCGCAGTCTTTTGCGCGCTACTGGCGTGATTCAAAAAGATTCTGATTTTGAAAAACCATTTATCGGTGTTGCCAATTCATATATAGACCTCATACCTGGTCATGTCCATCTACAAGCCTTCGGCGCTGTTGCCAAAAAAGCGGTGCGTGAAGCTGGTGGCATACCTTTCGAATTCAATACTATCGGTGTGGATGATGGTATTGCCATGGGACATCTGGGAATGCGCTATTCTCTGCCCAGCCGGGAGCTCATCGCCGACAGTGTTGAAACTGTTGCGGAAGCTCATCGTCTGGATGGTCTCATCTGTATCTCAAGTTGCGACAAAATTGTCCCCGGCATGCTCATGGCTGTATTGCGTATGAACATTCCTGCTGTCTTTGTTGCGGGAGGACCCATGGAGGCCGGTAAAATTGCCAACGGAGACAAAGTTGACCTCATTTCTGTATTTGAGGGCGTGGGCAAGCATCAGGCTGGGACCATTAACGATGAACAGTTAAAGGAATTGGAAGAACAGGGCTGTCCTACGTGTGGCTCTTGCTCAGGTATGTTCACTGCCAACTCCATGAACTGTCTCCTGGAAGCCCTGGGTATGGCCATGCCTGGAAATGGCAGCATGTTGGCCACGGATAATGGCAGACTTAAACTGGTTCAGGATTGTGCCACTGCCATCATGGAATTGGTTAAGAAGGATGTGAAACCCCGGGATATCGTTACCCGGGAAACTATCCTCAACGCATTTGCACTCGATATGGCAATGGGCGGTAGTACCAATACGGTTTTACACACCCTGGCGGCAGCAACAGAAGCTGAAATCGATTTCGATCTTAATGAATTGAATGCCCTGAGCAGGAGAACTCCCTACTTATGCAAGGTGAGCCCCGCTACTGATAGGGTACACATGGAAGATGTCCATCTCGCCGGTGGGATCTCGGCCATTTTAAAAGAACTGTCCCGTGTAGATGGTTTGCTTGATCTGGAGCGACCCACCATTACTGGAAAAACGCTGGGCCAGACCATCGAGTCAGCAGTCCGCTTGAATAAAGATGTTATTCGATCCATCGAAAACCCCTATTCCCAGGAGGGTGGGCTGGCCATCCTTTATGGAAATTTAGCGCCTGATGGCTCTGTCATTAAAACAGGTGCCGTAGATCCCCAAATGGTGGTCCATACTGGTCCTGCTCGCATATATGAATCACAGGATGAAGCCGTATTGGGTATAAAAACGGGTGATGTTAAATCCGGGGATGTTGTGGTCATCCGTTATGAAGGACCCAAAGGTGGACCGGGTATGCCCGAGATGCTGGCGCCAACCAGTGCCATCATGGGCATGGGTCTGGGAGCAGAAGTTGCCCTGATCACAGATGGAAGATTTTCTGGTGGTACACGAGGAGCCTGTGTGGGACATGTATCTCCAGAAGCAGCCTCCGGTGGACCCATTGCCAGCCTCAGAGCTGGTGATGTGATTACCATTGATATACCCAACAGACAGCTTTCCGTCGCATTGACAGATGCTGAAATCGCACAGAGAATGGCTGCCCTTCCGCCATTTGAACCAAAAATAAAATCAGGATACCTCTCGCGATACAGTCGCATGGTAACCTCGGCAAATACAGGAGCAGTGCTCAAATGAGTAAGACAGCTACACCTAATAAAATGATAACCGGCGCAGAGATTGTCTGGGAATGCTTAATCCGGGAGGACGTGGAAGTCGTTTTTGGTTATCCCGGTGGCGCCAATCTTCCCATCTATGATGCATTGGTAAAATACAAGGATCGGATTCATCATGTGCTTACGCGACATGAGCAAAATGCTGCTCATGCGGCTGATGGTTTTGCCAGAGCCAGTGGAAAAGTTGGCGTCTGCATGGCCACGTCAGGTCCTGGGGCCACCAATCTGATCACCGGGGTGGCCACTGCTATGATGGATTCCATTCCCCTGGTGTGCATCACCGGTCAGGTGGGAAGAGAATCACTGGGAAGTGATGCGTTTCAGGAAACGGACATCCTGGGAGCCATGATCCCTTTGACCAAGCACAGCTATCAGGTCAATGATATCAATAAGCTTGCAGCCACCATCAAGGATGCGTTTTACATCGCTCGTACAGGTCGACCAGGTCCAGTTCTCATTGATATTCCAAAAGATGTTCAAAATGAAACCACTGAATTTCTCTATCCGGAAACCCATGATGTTTTACCAGGATATAATCCTGTGATTCGAGCCTCTGAAAATGAATTGGAGGAAGTCGCTAAATTAATAAATGCTGCCAAGAATCCCGTGATTCTGGCAGGCCATGGTGTGCTTTTATCTGGAGCCACCTATGAACTCACAACCCTGGCGGAAAAGGCTGATATCCCTGTGGCAGTAACCCTGCTGGGGATAGGTGGTATTCCTGCCAGCCATCCCAAGTGTATCGGGTTTATGGGAATGCATGGAGGATATTGGGTAAATCATGCCATTCAGGAAGCAGATTTACTTATCGCCTGCGGGATGCGTTTTGATGATCGGGTCACTGGAAAACTTGAGACCTACTCACCGAATTCTAAAAAAATTCATATCGATATAGACCCCACAGAGCTCAATAAAAATATCATCGTAGACGTTGGTATCAGGGGCGATTTGAAAGCGGTTTTGACTGCAGCACTGCCCAAGATTAAAGAGGCAACACATGATGCCTGGACCCATCAAATCAAGGGTTGGATGAAGCAGTCTAAAACCAAGGATATCCTCAACAGAAAATCCGATAAACTCTATGGTGCCTTTGTGGTTCGCGATCTGTGGGAAGCAACCAAAGGCGAAGCACTTATGGTAACCGATGTGGGGCAACACCAAATGACGGTAGCTCAGTATTATTATCAGGATCATGCGAATTCACTGCTTACATCAGGGGGCCTGGGAACCATGGGATATGGTCTTCCCGCTGCTATCGGCGCCAGTTTCGCTGGACGAAAAAAGAATATTTGGGCTGTGGTGGGAGATGGCGGTATCCAGATGACCATCCAGGAACTGGCAACTGCAGTTCAGGAAAATGCCAATATCAATATTGCCTTGATTAATAATGGGTATCTCGGAATGGTTCGTCAATGGCAGGAGATGTTCTATGATAATCGCTACAGCGAAACACCCATCTCTGGACCAGATTACCTCAAGCTTACAGAAGCATACGGCTTGAAGGGTTACCGGGTCACAGAGCGCAAAGATGTTATTTCTGCGGTTCTGGAAGCACAGGCACACGATGGTCCAACCCTCATCGAATTTGTGGTTGAACCCATGGAAATGGTCTACCCCATGGTTGCCACTGGCTCAGCACTAAATGAGATGGTGCAACGTCCCCTGGCCGAAGAACAGTTTGCAGATATGGAGATATAGGAGTTAATCATGCAGAAATCAGAACATACAATTGTAGCCTTTGTAGAAGATGAACCGGGAGTTCTGAACCGGATCGTCTCATTACTCAGACGCAGGAATTTTAACATCAAAAGCATTGTCGCCGGAGCAACTGAGCGACCTGGTCTCACCAGAATGACCATCGTAACCGATGAATCCAACCAACACCGTAGAGTGAATATGGCTCGGAATATTCAAAAGCTGGTGAATGCCTATACAGTGGAGGATGTCACCGATGTGCCCTCGGTAATTCGTGAATATATGCTGGCCAAGGTATCTGTGAAGAATGGCGACCGCACTGAGCTTGATCTGCTCACCCGTGAGTATGGGGCCAAGATCATCGATTCTGAAGAGGGGGCGGTCATCGTAGAGGCCACTGGTTATGATATGGAAATCGAATCCTTTTTACAGAAGCTTAAGGAATTCGATATCGTAGAGCTTATGCGCTCAGGCAAGATGGCCATGCGTCGGGGAAGTCACCTCGAATTAAAAGAAAAATTAGAAATGATGTCTACTGATCAACAGTGGACCACCAAACAAATTCAATCAGCCATTGGTTAAGAGGAAATTAGAATGAATGTAAATGCGTATTATGACAGTGATGCTGATCTGTCACTATTAAAAGGAAAAAAGTGTGCAGTTCTGGGTTATGGAAGTCAGGGTCACGCACACGCTTTGAATCTCATGGAATCCGGCGTGGATATCCGTGTGGGACTTCGTAAAGAAAGTGCCTCCTGGCAAAAAGCTGAAGCCGCTGGTCTAAAGGTCATGACTATTGCTGAAGCAACTGCCTCAGCCGATATCGTCATGTTGTTACTACCGGATCAAACCATGAAGGCCATCTATGATGCAGAGGTCGCTCCCAATCTATCTGGTGTAACGACCCTGGCTTTCGGTCATGGTTTCAATATCCATTACAAACAGATTGTACCACCGGCTCATGTGAATGTCATTATGATTGCACCCAAAAGTCCCGGTCATCTCGTCCGTAGAACCTATGAGGATGGACAAGGTGTACCCTGCCTCGTTGCAGTTGAACAGGATGCCAGCGGAAATGCCAGGGACCTGGCGCTGGCCTGGGCCAAGGGAATCGGCTGTACCCGTGCTGGAGCCCTGGAAACCAATTTTAAGGATGAGACTGAAACAGATCTCTTTGGTGAACAGGCCGTTCTCTGTGGCGGTGTAGCCGACCTGGTAAAAACTGGTTTCGAAACCCTCACCGAGGCTGGTTATCCAGCGGACCTGGCCTATTTCGAGTGCATGCATGAATTAAAATTGATTGTAGACCTCTTCTATGAAGGCGGTCTGACACGAATGAATTATTCCGTCAGTGAGACTGCTGAATATGGTGGCATGACCCGCGGCCCGCGTGTTGTTGATGCCGGGACAAAAGAACGCATGAAAGCCATTCTAAAAGAGGTCCAGGATGGATCTTTTGCTAAGGAATGGCTACAGGAATCCAATAAAGGTGGTAAAAATTTTGAGGCACTTCGCCAAGCCAATCAAGACCATCCCATTGAAGTCGTGGGAAAAAAATTGCGTGGTATGATGAGCTTTATTGGAAAAAGAGGTTAATGAATTCAATGCAATCCTATAAAATTGCCGTTCTCCCAGGAGATGGTATCGGTCCTGAGGTGATGGAAGCAGCCTTGAAGGTTCTGGATACTGTGGGAGAAATGGAATCAGTCAAGTTCGAATATGAATATGCCCAGGTCGGTGGTTGTGCCATTGATGAGACGGGGAAACCCCTGTCAGAGGAAACCCTGGAAATGTGCCAACGCTCAGATGCCGTCCTCCTTGGCGCCGTTGGTGGTCCCAAATGGGAATCCTTACCTCAAGACCAAAAACCGGAGCAAGCCCTTCTGCAACTCCGGGGCGGCCTGGGACTTTATTCGAATCTGCGACCTGCAGTTGTATTTCCTGCCTTGGCAGGTGCGTCCTCACTCCGCGAGGAAGTGGTTTCAGGTGTAGATGTCATGGTTGTCAGGGAATTGACAGGAGGCATCTATTTTGGGACACCCAAGGGTGCTGATGCCAACAAGGGCTGGAATACCATGGTCTATGAACGACACGAGGTGGAACGAATTGCCCGCGTTGCCTTTGATCTTGCCCGTAAACGTAGTGGCCGTGTGACATCAGTGGATAAAGCCAATGTGCTGGATGTCTCCCAATTCTGGCGCGATATCGTCATTGAAGTTCATCAGGAGTATCCCGATGTGCAATTGGATCATATGTATGTGGACAACGCTGCCATGCAACTGGTCCGCACACCCAAGCAGTTTGATGTCATCGTCACTTCGAATATGTTTGGGGATATCCTCAGTGATATAGCCTCCATGGTTACAGGTAGCCTGGGTATGCTCCCTTCAGCCAGTCTCGGTGAGAAATATGCTCTCTACGAACCCGTTCATGGGTCAGCTCCAGATATTGCCGGACAAAATTTAGCCAACCCTTTGGCCATGATCATGTCAGTAGCCATGATGTTGAGTTACACGCTTGATATGGGGAAAGCCGGCGCAGCCCTTCAGACTGCAGTTTCTGCAGTTTTAGAAGCAGGTTACCGTACAGGTGAGATATACCAGGATGGAGACAAGCTGGTTACAACAACAGAAATGAGCGATCTGGTCATCAAGCAATTAAAACAGAATAGTGCGAGGGTTGCATGATCGAAGCAAAAACACAGCGCCACAAGGGACATACCCATGAGTGATAAAGTAATCGTATTTGACACCACCCTCAGGGATGGTGAACAATCACCAGGTGCTTCTCTGACCTTGCTTGAGAAGGTGGAAATTGCACGTCAGCTCGATAAACTCGGTGTAGATGTGATCGAGGCAGGATTTCCCATTTCATCACCAACTCAATTCAATGCTGTCCAACGTATTGGTGGCGAAGTGTCAGCTGTGGTGGCCGGGTTGGCCAGGGCTCTTGAGCCAGATATTGATGCTGTCAGACGTGCCCTGGAGCAAGCAGAAAAGTACCGGATCCATACCTTTATGGGTACCTCAGATATCCATATCACTCAAAAATTCGGAAGCAATCGTTATGGTAAAAATCTGGCTGAAAAACGCCAGAAAGTCCTGGAGATGGCCTGTGATGCTGTGGCTTATGCCAAGACTTTTACCCCAGATGTGGAGTTCTCTCCAGAGGATGCAGGACGAACTGATATAGACTATCTCGTTGAAATCACTGAAGCAGTGATTGCTGCTGGAGCTACCACAGTCAACATTCCTGATACCACAGGTTATACCTTTCCAGTAGAGTTCGGTCAAAAGATTGCCGCATTGAAAGAAAGAGTTCCCAACATCGATCAAGCCGTTATCAGTGTACACTGTCACAACGATCTTGGATTGGCTGTCGCCAACTCATTAACGGCGATCTCTCAAGGAGCCAGACAAGTTGAATGTACAATCAATGGGATTGGCGAACGGGCCGGGAACGCTTCCCTGGAAGAGATCGTCATGGCCTTGAAGATTCGAGCTGATTTATGGAATTGTCATACCGACATCCATACTCAGGAAATAATGAACACCAGCCGCATGGTGTCCATGTACACCGGCATGTTGGTCCAGCCCAATAAGGCCATTGTTGGTGAAAATGCCTTTGCCCATGAAGCTGGAATTCATCAGGATGGCATGCTTAAAAACCGAAATACCTATGAGATCATGAATCCAGATTCAATTGGAATTGGAGAAAGTAAAATTGTCCTTGGTCGACATTCTGGAAGGGCTGGCTTGAAATCTCGCCTGGAAGCGCTGGGATATCATCTGGATAAAGAACACCTCAAAATCATCTACAAAGCATTTGTGGTACTGGCAGACAAAAAAAAGGAAGTCTTTGATGAAGACCTTCGCGCCATCATGGGTGAAGTTCTTGACCAGGAAGATGCTTTCTACAAGCTGGACTATTTGCATGTCAATCTTGGAACCACCACCATTCCTGTGGCCATCGTACGCGTCTTAACACCTGAGGGGGAATATCAGGATTCAGCCACTGGGGATGGTCCGGTTGCAGCCTGTTTCAGAGCCATTGCACGAGCCCTGGGTATTCGCCAGCAGTTCAAGCTTGAATACTATCAGGTTCGTTCCATTACCCGTGGAAAAAGCGCTCTGGGAGAGGTGACCTTGAGGCTGCATCACAATGGGGACATCTATGCCGGTCGTGGAATCTCCACAGACACCATTGAGGCCAGCGCCAAAGCCTATCTGGAAGCCCTGAATCAGCACAAAAAGAAACAGGAATTAGATCTAACTACTGAAACGGTGAAAGAACACGTCTAATGGCAGGAAAAACATTATACGATAAGCTCTGGGAAAGCCATGAAGTTCGGAAGAACGACAACGGTACCAGTCTGCTATATATCGATCGACAATTGATACACGAAGTCACATCACCTCAAGCCTTTGAAGGTCTCAGGATGAACAAAAGAGCCCCGTGGCGCAAAGATGCAAATGTGGCCGTTCCTGATCACAACATTCCCACCAAAGATCGGGACAAAGGTGTTGAAGACCCGGTCTCAAAACTCCAAATAGACACGCTGGCCAGTAATACTGCTGAATTGGGCATCACCAATTTTGATATGTCTGACCCGCGTCAGGGGATTGTCCATGTCATTGGTCCCGAACAGGGTATAACCCTGCCTGGTATGACCATCGTTTGCGGCGATTCTCATACCTCAACCCACGGTGCTCTGGGTGCCCTGGCCTTTGGAATCGGCACCTCGGAAGTTGAACATGTCCTGGCAACCCAATGTCTGGTGCAGGAAAAATCAAAAAACATGCTGGTGCAGGTGGATGGAGCGTTTCATGCAGGGGTCACAGCCAAGGATTTGATCCTGGCTATCATTGGCCAAATCGGCACTGCAGGTGGGACCGGTTATGCCATCGAATTTGGTGGTGAAGCCATCCGGATGATGTCCATGGAAGGTCGCATGACGGTCTGTAACATGACCATCGAAGCAGGCGCCAGGGCTGGTCTTATTGCAGTGGATGATACCACCATTGCATATGTCAAGGGACGCAACTTTGCTCCCAGGGCATCCGCCTGGGAAACTGCAGAATCATATTGGAGAACCCTCCAATCTGACGCCGATGCAACATATGATAAAACCGTTGTGATTGATGCATCAGACCTCAAGCCCATGGTTACCTGGGGAACCTCACCAGAGATGGTGGCTCCAGTAGATGGCTTTGTGCCAGATGCCTCCGACCCCAATAAAGCTGAACAAATCAATAATGCGCTGAAGTATATGGGTCTTACTCCTGGCATGCCCATTCAACAAATAACCTTTGATAAAATATTTATCGGCTCCTGCACCAATTCACGTATTGAAGACCTCAGGGAAGCAGCCCGCATCGTAAAGGGCCAGAGCATCGCCACAAATATTTCACTGGCCATGGTGGTCCCTGGATCAGGTCCTGTGAAAGCCCAGGCAGAAGCAGAGGGTCTGGATAAGATTTTCCTGGATGCAGGTTTTGAGTGGCGAGAACCAGGATGTTCCATGTGTCTGGCTATGAATGCAGATCGTCTGGAGCCTGGTGAACGCTGTGCTTCAACTTCAAATCGAAACTTTGAAGGACGCCAGGGGCAGGGGGGGCGAACCCATCTTTTAAGTCCTGCCATGGCCGCAGCCGCAGCTATAACTGGTCATGTCACCGATGTCACTAAATATTACGAGAACTAAGATGCAGAAATTTACATCACATCATGGTTTGGTAGCTCCCCTGGATAGATCCAACGTGGACACTGATGCCATCATCCCCAAGCAATTCCTGAAATCAATCCGCAGAACAGGTTTTGGTCCCTATTTATTTGACGAATGGCGCTATCTGGATCATGGCGAACCTGGTCAGGATTGCAGTAGTCGCCCACTGAATCAAGACTTTGTCCTCAATGATGGGCGCTATCAAGGCGCTACCGTATTATTAACCAGAGAGAATTTTGGATGTGGATCCAGTCGTGAACATGCTCCCTGGGCACTACTGGATTATGGGTTTAAGGTCATTCTGGCAGAGAGCTTTGCGGACATCTTTTATTCGAACTGCTTCAAAAATGGCATGCTGCCAATTGTTCTCTCATCCCCTCAAATTGAGGAGCTATTCAAAGCGACGGTGAGCATTCCTGGCTTTACACTCAGTGTTGATCTTGAGGAGCAAACGGTTACCAGTAGTGCGGGAACTCGCTTTGGGTTTGATCTGGATGCATATCGAAAATACAGTCTGCTGAATGGTTTGGATGAAATTGGCCAAACCCTCTCCTACAAACAGGAAATTGCTGATTTTGAAAGCAAACACCTCAAAAAAAATAGCTGGCTAACCCAAGAGGTGCGTTGACGTGTCTGACCATAGAACCATTGAGTTATTTGATTCAACCCTGAGAGACGGTACCCAGGGAGAAGGCGTAAATCTTTCAGTAGATGATAAGCTCCACATTGCCCAGCGTCTGGATGAGTTCGGTATTGGTGTGCTTGAGGGAGGCTGGCCTGGCTCAAATCCCAGGGATCAGGAGTTTTTTGCCCGGGCCAGGAAGATGACCTGGCAACAGGCTAAAATTTGTGCCTTTGGCTCTACGGCCAGAACGATTGAGGGCGTTACCTCAGACCCAAATCTGAATGCTTTGCTAAAAGCCGAAACCGAGGTGGTTTCCATCTTCGGAAAGACCTGGCGACTGCATGCTGAGAAGGGTCTGGGTCTTACTTCCACCCAGAATTCAGAATTGATTGAAAGATCAGTGGCCTATCTGGTCCAGGAAGGCCGTCGGGTTGTTTTTGATGCGGAGCATTTCTTTGATGGCTATAAGGATTCACCAGAGTTCGCCATGGAAATGCTCAGGGCCGCCCAGGCCGGGGGCGCCGATACGCTGGTATTATGTGACACCAATGGTGGAACATTGCCCCATGAAGTTGCACAGGCAACCCAGCATGTATTGGATACTTTTCATGTCCCAGTTGGAATTCACGCCCACAATGATGGGGGCATGGCTGCGGCCAACACCATTATAGCCGTCCAAACAGGTGCCAATCATGTCCAGGGAACCATGAATGGTGTGGGAGAGCGTTGTGGGAATGCCAATCTCAGCACCGTTATTCCAAATCTACTTTTGAAGCTTGGTCTTGACCTGAAACATCCTGTTGATCTTACTCAACTAACAAAAATGGCCAACTATGTCTTCGAAATCATGAATCTACATCCCGATGATCGGGCTCCCTTTGTGGGAAAATCAGCCTTTGCCCACAAGGGTGGCATTCATGTCAGTGCCGTGATGAAAGATAGCCGTATGTACGAGCATATTATCCCCACAGATGTGGGAGCCAAACAGCGGGTGCTTATTTCAGACCTTTCAGGACAGAGTAATATCCGCTACAAGGCCGAAGAACTTGATATCAATCTCCAGAATAGCAGAGGTGAACTTCCCAAACAAGTGGTCCAGCACATTAAGGAAATGGAGCATGGCGGATATCAATATGAAGCTGCTGAAGCTTCTTTTGAACTCATTCTCAAGGAGCAAATGGGAAGTTTTTCACCCTTCTTTGAGGTTGAGGACTCCAGGGTGATTGTCAGTTATGAAAGAGAAGGGCACAACCTGGCAGATGCCATGCTCAAGGTGCGGGTCAATGGGGAGGTTGAACACACCGCAGCTGATGGAGTGGGACCTGTGAACGCCCTGAATAAGGCACTCCAGAAAGCGTTGACACGTTTTTATCCACAATTGTCCGATGTACACTTGAAAGACTACAAGGTACGAGTCCTGGATGGTACCAATGGAACCAGAGCGGTGGTCAGGGTGCTCATCGAGAGTACTGATGGAGAACAGAGTTGGTCCACAGTTGGCGTTTCCGAAAACATAATTGAGGCAAGCTGGCAGGCGCTGGTTGACAGCCTGAACTATAAGCTGATGAAATCAAAAATTAAGAACAAGAATGTTAAGAAACAGGATGTGTAATTATGCCGAATCATTGTGAAAAAATTTGGTTTAACGGGAAAATTGTGAATTGGAATCAGGCTACCACACATGTTATGTCTCACGGATTGCATTATGGAAGTGGCATCTTTGAAGGGGTCAAGTGCTATACCACAGAAGATGGTCCTGCCATTTTTAAACTGGAAGAACATATAGATCGCCTTTTCACTTCAGCAAAAATCTATCGCATAAATCTTCCCTTCAGCAAAGAAGACATGCTCAAGGGCTGTCTTGATATTATCAAAGAAAATGGGATTGAAAACGGCTACATCAGACCCGTTGCCTTTTATGGATATGATACACTGGGGGTTCATCCAAAAGATTGTCCTGTGGAAGTATCCATTGGTGCTTTTGACTGGGGTGCCTATCTGGGTCAGGATGCCCTGGTGAAGGGTGTCCGAGTAACTGTATCGCCTTGGCGAAAGTTTCATTCCAGTTCGTTTCCCACGACTGCCAAGGCCAACGGTCAATATTTGAACTCGCTTCTGGCTGTGCAGGATGCCAAATCCAAGGGTTTTGATGAGGGTCTCCTTTTAAATCAGGAAGGCACAATAGCAGAGGGTGCTGGTCAGAATATTTTTCTCATCAAAAATGGAAAACTCTATACCAACGCTGAAGACTCTTCCATCCTCATGGGCATCACGAGAGAAACGGTTATTCATATTGCACGTGATCTTGGATTCAGGGTTAAAGTTGGACGGCTTTCAGTAGGGCAGTTATTGTCTGCTGATGAAGCCTTTTTCACTGGAACGGCCAGCGAAGTGACCCCCATTCGGGAGCTGGATCACCGAGTGGTAGGCCCTGGCGGCAGGGGACCCATCACTGAGAAATTGCAGACAGCTTATATGGATGCTGTACATGGTCGTAATCCCCAATACAAATCCTGGCTAACCTATGTCAATGAGTCCTGATAGACTCTAGGATTTGGTGTAGCACACAAGGGTTAACCCGGGTAGATTTATCATTGAAACTCAAGGGGAAATGAAACACGACATATGAAAATAATGAAATTCGGTGGTTCCTCGATTGCCACCCCAGAACGCCTCGCTGCAGTTTTGGAACTTATCAGGAAAGCAGAAAAAGAAACTCAAATTGCTGTGGTTGTATCCGCCTTTGGGGGCGTAACAGATCAATTAATAAAGATGGTAGAGCTGGCGGACAACGGTGATGATGCCTACGAAATAGAGTTTAAATCGTTTCGGGCGAAGCATGCTGGTATGATCAAGGCCATGACCACAAATCATCGTCAGGAAATACTACTACAAAACGTAAAGAAGTACACGGCTAGACTGGGTGAGATCCTGAGAGGGGTCTATCTGGTCAGACATGTTGCCCCCAAGACATACAATCAGATTTTGAGTTATGGAGAACGTCTTTCGGCCCGAATTATTACTGCCAGTCTTGTAGAATTGGGCAGTGAGGCAGAATTTATTGACAGCAGACATTTTGTGAGGACGGATGATAATTATAGTTCTGGTAGAGTAGATTTTGAAGTAACCAACAAGAATATCTCCACCTATTTCAAGGAACATGATTCCACACAAATTATAACTGGATTTATTGCCTCAAATAGCCAGGGTGAGACAACGACGCTAGGGCGTAGCGGCTCTGATTATTCTGCGGCTATATTTGGAGCAGCCCTGGGAGCCAGTGAAATAGAAATCTGGACGGATGTTGATGGCATTCTCACAGCCAATCCCCGTGAAGTTCCAGCGGCCTATCCCATTCCAGTTATGACCTATGAAGATGCCATGGAAATGTCCCATTTTGGCGCCAAGGTCATCTTTCCTCCCACCATACAGCCTGCCATGCAGGCAGGAATTCCCATTCGTATTTTGAACACTTTCAATCCCGAATTTCCTGGAACCTTGATTGCCAAAGAGGGGCAGGATATGGATTATCGAATCACTGGAATTTCAAGCATGAGTTCCATTTCATTGATCCGGATTCAGGGGAGTGGGATGATTGGCAAGACCGGGTTGACCGGCAGGATTTTTATGGCCATGGCTAATGCTGATGTGGGCGTCATGCTCATTTCTCTGGCCTCCAGTGAACATTCCATCTGTTTTGCTGTCGAGCCCGAAAGCGCTGAAAAAGCAAAAGCAGCCCTGGAAAAGGAATTTGAACTGGAGATGCAAGTCCATGGGATTGCCCAAATTCTCATCGAGGATAACCTGTGTATTGTAGCTGTGGTTGGTGAGAATATGCGACATACACCAGGCATTTCAGGGAAGGTTTTTGGTGCTCTGGGGGAGCTCGGTGTAAATGTTGTAGCCATAGCCCAGGGCTCTTCTGAGCGTAATATTTCAATTGTTATCTCCAGAGACGATGAAGTCCGGGTCAAACGTGAATTACACCGTAGATTCTTCGATGATTGCTGATGGGATTGAAAACAACGAGGGGGTGAAGTGAAAAAAGCAGTTCGTGCCTATGCCCCGGCCAGCGTAGCCAATGCATCGAGTGGTTTTGATGTTCTTGGTTTTGCCCTTGAAGAGCCAGGGGATATCGTCATTGCCAAGCCTTCAGATGTTCCTGGGATTAAAATTTTTCCTCTAACAGGGGCTTTCAGCTCCCTACCCAATGATCCAAAGTTCAACACGGCAGGTGTTGCTGTCCAGGCGCTTATGGACGCTAAAAATATTTCTCTGGGGATGGAGTTGGAAATTAGAAAGGGTGTTCCCATTGTGGGAGGTATGGGGTCGAGTGCGTCAAGCGCTGTAGCAGCTGTTATAGCTGTTAATGAGTTATTCGATTTACAACTGGTTCCCCGTGAGCTTCTTCCTTTTGTTCTGGAAAGCGAGCGAGTTGCAACAGGTGTTCCCCATGCAGATAATGCTGCACCCTCACTTCTTGGTGGATTTACTTTGATACATAGCCTGGATCCCCTTGATGTTGTTTCCCTGGCAACCCCGGCGGCCTTTACTTGTGCTCTGGTGCATCCCCACATGCATATCAAAACCAGGGATGCCCGAGAAATTTTGCCTAAATCGGTACCCATGGGAACAGCCACCAGACAAATGGGCCATATCGCCGGTTTTGTTGCTGGTTTGTATCAAGAGGATTTTGATCTCATCAGCCGCTCCTTCGTTGATGAACTGGCTGAACCGTATCGGGGACAATTAATACCTGGTTATGAGAGGGTCAAAGCTGCTGCTCTGGAACAGGGTGCGCTGGGATGTGGGATTTCCGGTTCAGGACCTTCCATGTTTGCTTTGTGTCCAGATGCGGATATTGCCCACAGGGCAGGTTATGCCATGGAGCAGGTTTTTCTCGAGGAGGGTCTTGAAAGCGACCTGTTTATTTCTGCCATCAGCCAGCAGGGTGCCAGAATCCTGGAATAAATCTTGAAATACATCAGCACAAAAAATATCAGCGCACCTGTGTCTCTTAAGGATGCAGTCCTTTCAGGCATACCAGAAGATGGGGGTTTATATCTCCCTGAAAGAATTCCCACCCTTACGCCACAACAGATAAAAGCCTTAAGTACCCTGTCCTTTGAGGAAATTGCCCAAATCATGGCCTCAGAATTTTTGTCCACAGATATTCCATCTGGTGAGATTCGTGACATTGTGGCCAACTCAATGAATCTGGATGTGAAATTGACCCAACTCAGTCAGGGGATGTCAATTCTGGAGACCTTTCATGGTCCCACCATGGCTTTCAAGGATTTTGGCGCACGCTTTATGGCACGTTTGATGTCGTATCTCATTGAGGGAGATGAGCGAGAGTTAACAATTCTGGTTGCTACCTCTGGAGATACAGGAAGTGCCGTTGCCAGTGGATTTCTGGGGATTCCCGGGATTCGAGTGATCATTCTCTATCCCAGTGGCAAGGTGAGTCCCTCTCAGGAAAAACAACTGACAACTCAGGGCCAAAATATTCAAGCATTGGAAGTATCCGGAAATTTTGATGATTGCCAACGATTGGCAAAAAGGGCCTTCGCTGATAGAGAGTTACGTCAGAGACACCTACTTTCTTCGGCAAATTCCATCAATATTGCCCGTCTTATCCCTCAATCATTTTATTACGCCTTTACATCGGGACAATTGAGCCGGAATTCAGGTGAATTTGTTATTTCAGTGCCTTCCGGAAATTTCGGGAACCTCACTGCAGGCCTTATGGCAAAACGTATGGGAGTTCCAATCAAACATTTTATTGCATCCACAAATAGCAATGATGTATTCCCTGAATATCTGAAATCAGGGACCTTTAAGCCCCGACCGTCCGATCAAACCATCTCAAATGCCATGGATGTGGGCGACCCCAGCAACCTCTCAAGGATTCGATATTTGTTTGATGATGATATCAACAGGATTCGGGCAGAAATCAGCAGCTGGAGTTTCGATGATATCAAGACCAGAGAGATGATCCGACAGATATTCAATAAATATGACTACATCATTGATCCCCATACAGCAGTGGGTATCCTGGGTTTAGAAAAATATCAAGAGGTGCATCAATCCACCCTGCCGGGAGTGGTAATTTCCACAGCGCATCCAGCAAAATTCCCTGAAAGTGTTGAACCAGTTATTGGAAAGAAAATACCAGTGCCACCCCAACTGGCTCAGTATCTAAAAAGAAAAAAGCAGGCGGTGCAAATGTCAACAGAGTATGAGGATTTCAGGCAGTATTTAAGGGATGCTCTGGATTAATCAGGTATTGTCATCCTGCTCGCCAGGTCGAAGCCTGAAACCGCCGAAGGACGAAATACCCAGGTACCTGACAATGCGTCCTCTGGCTTCGATAAACTCAGCCGCCGGAGCACGAGCTCATTGTGACACCTCAGCAAGACAACCCCTATCGTCATGCTGAGGCTCTCGAAGTATGACAGGCCACCCTACAGATTCAGGGGCAGACAACCCTCCGTCCGCAGTTAACCCTTCTTGTAAACCCCACTGGCCATATTGGCTGAAGTTACTATCCCCTTGATCATGGCTGAGCTGAAGCCTTCATGTTCCATTTGATTCAGTCCAGCGATGGTGACGCCTCTTGGAGTGGTAACTTTATCAATTTCAGACTCAGGATGGTGTCCTGATTTCAAGATGAGTTCAGCCGCTCCCTTGGCAACCTGTGCTGCGATGAATAAGGCTTTATCTGAGTGAAATCCGATTTCAATGCCTCCCTGGGAGGCGGCCCGAATAGCACGGAGAAAGAAGGCGATGCCACAGGCACCAAGTGCAGTAGCAGCCCCCATAAGTTCCTCATCGATAACTACCGTTTTGCCCACAGTGTTAAAAATTGATTTACCAATTTCGATGGCCGCACTCTGATCGTTTGAAGTCAGGCAGGTAATGGATTCCCTCAGTGAAATTGCTGTGTTGGGCATGGCTCGGACAATGGCTGCTCCGTTGCCAACATGTGCCTGAATCTGGTCAATGGATACGCCTGTCACCACTGAAATGAGTGTATGTTTATCTGATTCCAGGAGGGGTCCAATTTCAGTCAACACCTCGTCGATTTGCTGTGGCTCAACAGCGATTAAAACAATGTCAGCGAACTCAACAGCAGCGACATTATCTGAAGTGGTCAAAACACCACGCTCACTAAAACGAGCGAGACGATTGATTTTGCGACGTGTCAGCATCATCTGGTCAGGTTGAAATGAGCCTGAATCCAAAAGTCCATCTGCGATGGACATCCCTATATTTCCAGTACCGATAATTGCCAGTTTGCTGTTTTGCATTTTATCACCTTTTCCTGATCACTGAATCATTTCCCATACTTTATAAATATGGCTTTAAATGTGGGCCGAAGGTAGTCATTGCTACGAAAACATTTCAGGAGATTTTAACGCTTGTATTTAGAAAGTTAATTCATTAGAATTCGTTCAGCATGGAAATGACTCGCATAAATAATATCCCGAACCTGATTATGATTCATCGTCATAATAATCATCATCATCTGATGTAGCTGTTCGGAATACATATCCGGGATGGCTAGCGCACAGTTGGCCGCCTCGAGACAAAATTTTTAAAACCCTCGGAGCCAACTCCGGGGGTTTTTTGTTTTAGGAACCTACCCCCACCATCCCAGAGACATTTATTGGTAACAGAGAGAAAGAGATATCGAAAGGTTTAAAGAGAGAAAATGACTGAGAAACGATTAAAAATTGCAGTTCAGAAATCAGGTCGCCTCAGTGAGGCAACCCTGGATATTCTAAAACGATGTGGTCTGCGGATCAATCAATCCAAAAACAAATTGATCACTCACGTCAAAAACATGCCCATCGATATTCTCTTTGTGAGAGATGATGATATACCGGGTCTGGTCATGGAAGGCGTGGTGGATTTAGGGTTTGTCGGAGACAATATTATGCAGGAAGTAAGTCTTCAGCGGGCAAAGTTTGCTGAGCAGGCCGACTTTGTTAGGCTTATCTCCCTGGATTATGGTCACTGCCGACTTTCCATAGCCACCACGGAAGAACAAAAATATACGAGTATTCAGGACCTGTCCGGCTGTCGCATAGCCACAAGTTATCCCTATACACTGGGTCGATACCTGGAGGAGCAGGGAGTCACTGCAAAAATTGTCCACCTCACTGGATCGGTTGAAGTAGCACCCCGCGCGGGTCTGGCTGATGCCATTTGCGATCTGGTTTCGACAGGTGTGACCCTGGAGGCCAATGGACTGAGAGAAGATGAAGTCATTCTCAGATCATCTGCCACACTGGTACGACGACCCACCATTGAGAATGAATCCCTGAAACTACTGGTTGATCGTCTCATGGTGCGCATCAATGGCGTTATGCTTGCCAAGGAAAGCAAATACATCATGCTACACGCCCCGAAAAATCAGGTTGATGCCATTATAGACCTCCTGCCCGGTGCTGAGAAACCCACCGTCCTACCCCTTGCCGGTTCAGATGACCTGGTTGCTATACATGCAGTGAGTACTGAGACCGTATTCTGGGAAACCATGGAATCATTAAAGCAGCTTGGTGGAAGCTCAATTCTGGTTCTCCCCATAGAAAAAATGATGGAGTAGGTATGATCGATTGGCAAACACTTGATGCATCTCAACAAAAGAATTTGCTTCAGCGACCCCTCATGACTGACAGCGAGGAGCTACAAGGTTCTGTAGAAAAAATACTTGGGGTTGTCAAAGAATCTGGAGATGATGCCCTGCGAGTACTGACTGCCCGCTTTGATGGTGTTGAACTGGACAGTTTCAAAGTTTCAGATAAAGAAATCAAACAGGCAATTGCCAGTCTTGACCCCGCAATGTGCACTGCAATTGATAAAGCCTATGAAATGATCAATATCTTTCACCAGGCACAGCTGCAAGATGATATTGAAGTTGAAACCACACCAGGGGTAAGCTGCACGTTAAGAATCAGACCCCTGCAGTCAGTGGGCTTGTATGTGCCTGGTGGTAGCACGCCTTTGATATCGACAGCGTTGATGCTTGGTGTACCTGCCCAATTGGCAGGATGTCCTTCCTCCATAATTGTTAGTCCTCCGGGACGCGATGGTCAAATGGCGCCGGAAATTATCTATGCGGCATCAAAGTGTGGCATAGACACCCTATACAAAGTAGGCGGCGCCCAGGCTATTGCAGCCCTGGCCTTCGGTACAGAATCAGTTCCCAGAGTTGACAAGATATTTGGCCCGGGAAACCGCTATGTTACGGAAGCAAAGAGGCAGGTTAGTCTGCTTCAGGGACAGGTGGGAATAGACATGCCGGCAGGGCCTTCTGAAGTGCTTGTGATTGCAGATAAAACAGCAGATGCCCGCTTTGTGGCGGCTGATCTTCTTAGTCAGGCTGAGCATGGACCCGATTCCCAGGTCATTCTTGTTTCAGATGATGCCGCTTTGATCCAAAATGTAGAAACTGCCATCCAGGATCAGTTGAAGGCATTGAGTCGCTGGAAAATTGCCAGAGCATCTTTGCAGCATGCCAGATATATACTGGCCAGAGATGTTGATCAGGCACTTGAAATCAGCAACCTCTATGCCCCTGAGCATTTGATAGTGAATGTCCGGGATGCTGAGGAGACCCTGGATCGAATCATCCATGCGGGCTCAATATTTCTGGGACCATGGACGCCAGAAAGTGCAGGGGATTATGCCTCTGGCACCAACCATGTGCTCCCCACCTACGGCTATGCCAGATTCACAGATGCCCTGTCTTTGAAGGATTTTCAGAAACGATCGACCGTCCAGATCCTTAGCAAGGCAGGACTGGAATCTCTAAGTGATACCATTATCACAATCGCTAGGGGTGAAGGATTGGATGCACACGCAAATTCAGCAGCAATTCGGCTGCAGGAGGAAACCCCATGACCTGGCTGGATGAGATAACACCTAAGCATATCCTGGACCTGGTTCCCTATGCTTCGGCACGCCGCGAGGCATCAACGGGTGAGGTATGGCTAAATGCCAACGAGAATCCCTATACAGGCCCAACTCCTGAGGGCTTATCTCAGCTCAATAGATATCCGGAGTTTCAACCTGAACAGCTCATCGATAACTATGCAAGCTATGCCGACGTGCAGAGAGAGCAGGTCCTGGTTACACGTGGAATTGATGAGGGAATTGATTTGCTTACTCGTGCTTTTTGCCGGTCTGGGGAAGACAGTATCATTTACACGCCCCCAACCTATGGCATGTATAAAATTTCAGCCGAGACCCATAATATTAAAACAATTGCAGTTCCTCTGAAACAGGACTGGTCTCTTCCAGTCCCGGGGATTCTCAAGCGGGCTCCTCAAAGCAAGCTGATCTACTTATGTTCGCCGAATAACCCCACAGGCAGCCTCCTCGATTCCAAGGATATTAGAAATATTCTCGAAACGACCTCTGGCAAATCACTGGTCGTTGTTGATGAGGCTTATGTAGAGTTTAAACCTGAATCAAGTATCGTCGGATGCTTACAAGAATATCCAAATCTTGTGGTTATGCGAACCCTTTCAAAGGCCTTTGGTCTGGCTGGACTGAGATGCGGTTTCCTCCTGGCTTCCCCTGAGATTATACAGGTGCTGCAGAAAGTCAGCGCACCCTATCCCATTCCAATACCCGTGGTAGATATAGCCGGAGAAGCACTGAGTGAAAGGGGTATTGATTCCATGATGCGTGATGTGGAAACCCTGACCAAAGATCGTGATAAACTCAGTGATTTGTTGAAGGAATTCTCCTTCATAAGACAAATCTACCCAAGTTCAGCCAATTTTATTCTGTTTCAGGTTAAGGATACTACAGGTGTAATGAGATTCCTGCTGGATCGAGGCGTGGTCATCAGAAATCAATCCAGCCAACCTGGTCTGGATAACACCTTGAGGGTCAGCGTAGGAACAGAAAGCGAAATTGAAGAATTTTATCAGAATATGAAAGCATACGAGGCCAGCCTATGAGTGCCAGACCCACCTTGTTCATCGATAGGGATGGAACTTTGATCAAAGAGCCAGCTATAGATTTTCAAGTAGATTCACTTGAGAAACTGGAGCTTGAGCCCCATGTGGTCCCTGCACTCCTGAAATTACAGCAAGCGGGCTTTACCCTGATTATGATATCCAATCAAGATGGCCGTGGAACAGAGTCCTTCCCCGAAGCAGACTTCCTCGCTCCCCAGACCAAACTCATGGAGATATTTGCATCACAGGGAATCCAGTTTCAAGAGACCTTATTCTGTCCTCACTTTGAAGCAGATGCCTGCTCATGCCGGAAACCCAAATTGGGTCTGGTGCAACCCCTGTTGAAGGCTGGCAAGATTGACTTTCAGGATTCATGGGTCATTGGAGACAGACCAAGCGATGTTGAATTAGCGACAAACATGGGCATTGAAAGTATTTTATATGAACCTGAAAACATGGGCTGGGATTCAATTGTATCATTGCTGACCCAATCCAACAGGGTGGCAAGTGTCGAAAGAGCTACTACAGAAACCCAAATCAAAATTGATGTAAACCTGGACAGCAACCAGAAATCAGAAATATCATCAGGGATAGGATTTTTTGACCACATGTTGGATCAGATTGCCGTCCATGCCGGGTTCTATCTGAAATGCCAGGTGAGTGGAGATCTTGAAATTGATGATCATCACAGCATCGAGGACACAGCCCTGGCCCTGGGAGAAGCATTATCACAAGCCCTGGGTCGTAAACAGGGAATTGGACGCTTTGGCTTTGCTCTGCCCATGGATGAGTGTCGGGCGGAATGTCTGTTAGATATATCGGGACGTCCCCACCTGGAGTTTCAAGCAATCTTTAGCACTGAAAGGGTGGGTGAAATGAGCACCCAGATGGTCCAGCACTTTTTTAGATCCCTATCAATGAGTATGGGTGTGACCCTCCATCTCTCTACGACGGAAGGAAATAGTCATCATCAGGTTGAATCATTGTTTAAGGTCTTCGGCAGAGCCCTGGGACAGGCTATCAAAAAAAAGGGAGATAAAATTCCCAGTTCCAAGGGGGTTTTGTGAGCGTCATCATAGATACAGGTTGCGCCAATCTCACGTCACTGAAATTCGCTGTTGAGCGCTTGACACAGGATGTGGTCATCAACAGTGATCCCGGAACCATCAGTTCAGCAGACCGCGTCTTTCTTCCAGGTGTCGGAAGTGCCCAATATGCCATGGGTGTTTTAGAGGAAAAGGGTCTCCTTCCGGTCATTCAGAGCCTGACCCAGCCAGTTTTGGGGATCTGTCTGGGAATGCAAATGCTCACCTCAAGCTCGTCAGAGGGTGATATCGCCTGTTTAGACCTGATACCGGGTGAGGTTAGGGGTTTGCAGTCCCAGGGCCTACGATTGCCCCATATGGGCTGGAATACACTTACTGAGTGTAGCGATCATCAACTTCTATACGGGATACGTTCGGATATGTATTTTTACTTTGTTCACAGCTTTGGGGTGGGTGTGTCGGATACAACGATTGCCCAGTGTGAATATGGGAGTCGTTTTTCAGCTGCCATTGCACACCAAAATTTCATGGGTGTTCAATTTCATCCTGAGCGATCAAGCGCGGCTGGAGCTCAACTTCTGAAAAACTTTCTGGAGATTCAAGTATGATTATTCCAGCCATTGATATCATTGACGGTCAAACCGTTCGCCTGTTTAAGGGGGATTACAGTATGGTTACCTATTATGATCAAACCCCTGCCTGGTTGGTGGAAGATTATGCAAAAAATGGAGCCGAACTGATTCACATTGTGGATCTCCAGGGTGCCAGAGATATAAATCAGAGACAACTCACGCTCATCGGAGCACTCAGCTCCTCAACTGATGTACTCATTCAAACAGGTGGAGGCATTCGCTCCGAGCAAGATGTTGCTGAATTACTTGAAGCTGGTGCTGGCCGTGTTGTTATCGGTAGCTTGGCGATCAAAGAACCCGAGATGGTGTCAACCTGGGTTCAAAATTTTGGTCCTGATAAGATTGTTCTGGCTCTGGATGTAGCTCTGGGGGAGCAGGGGGAAAAATGGCTCCCGACCCAGGCCTGGCAGAGGGGGGGGCAGGTTCTGCTCGAGGACGTGCTTGATCAATATCTCGCAGTCAAGGTTCAACATATTTTATGTACAGATATCAGTCGCGATGGAACCCTTCAAGGTTCAAACCATCAGCTCTATACAGAACTCCAGGAAAAATATCCACAATTGACCTGGCAGGCATCAGGTGGGATCGGAAGCCTCGGTGATATTTCCAGAGTTGCCCAGACAGGCGTAGCTGAAATCATTGTGGGCAAGGCACTTTTAGATGGAAAATTCACCCTGAAGGAGGCTCAGTCATGCTGGCTCGCAGAATAATACCCTGTCTGGATGTCCGTCATGGGAAAGTCGTCAAGGGCGTCAAATTTCGAGACCATGAAATTGTTGGAGATATCGTCCCGCTTGCTGAATTCTACTCGCAAATGGGCGCGGACGAACTGGTGTTCTATGATATCACTGCCAGTAGTGATGGTCGCAGCGTGGATCGCAGCTGGATTGAACGTGTTGCCCGGGTCATAGATATTCCCTTTTGTGTGGCCGGTGGAATCTCAACTCTGGATCTGGCTGCCGAAGTTCTGGAGATGGGTGCAGACAAAATCAGCATTAACTCTCCAGCCCTGAATGACCCCAGTCTCATTTGTGATCTGAATGAACGCTTTGGTCAACAGTGTGTCGTGGTGGGGATTGATAGCTATCAGGATGAGGTCACAGGAGAATATCAGGTCTATCAGTATACTGGAGATGCTGAACGCGCACAGCTCACTCCGTGGAAGACTTTTGATTGGATCCATGAGGTTCAGCAGTTGGGTGCAGGTGAAATTGTCCTCAATTGTATGAATCAGGATGGGGTGCGGCAGGGATATGATACCATTCAGTTGACGCAAGCGCGATTGAGTTGTGATCTCCCCCTTATTGCATCAGGTGGGGCAGGAACCCGAGAGCATTTCAAAGAGGTGTTTGAAAAAAGTGGTGTGGACGGAGCCCTGGCTGCCAGCGTATTCCATAAGCGCGTGCTGGATATTCAGGAATTGAAGAAATATTTATCAGAATCAGGTGTGGAGGTACGGAAGTGAAAGTTACTCGAGAAAATCTCGATCAGTTAGCGTGGGACAAACAGCAGGGTCTCATTCCAGCCATTATTCAGGATGCCATCACAGGCGTGTTATTGATGCAGGCCTATATGAATCAGGAAGCCTTGATCAAGACACTTGAAACTGGGCGAGTCACCTTCTTTAGCAGAACCCGCCAATGTCTCTGGGAAAAAGGGGAAACCTCTGGCAATACCCTGCATTTCAAGGAAATAGTTTCCGATTGTGATGGGGATAGTCTGATGGTTCTGGCAACACCAACAGGACCGGTCTGCCATACCGGGGCTGCCACTTGCTGGGAAGAAGGTCCACAGCCTGGATTAACATTTCTTTCCGAGCTGGAAGGGGTTATTGCTTATCGTCAAACCACTCCATCTGAAACTTCATATACGGCAAAACTGCTGAAGCGGGGACCAAAATTTATCGCGCAAAAAGTAGGTGAAGAGGCGGTTGAAACTGCCCTGGCAGCTGTAGCTGGGGATGATCAGGAGTTCCTGGACGAAAGTGCAGATTTAATCTACCACCTGCTGGTACTCATCAAGTCCAGGGGCTTAACCCTGAATGATGTTGTCAGCGTATTGAAGGCGAGACACGACTGATATAGGATGAGGATCTGACTAAATAAGAAAGTATTAATTATGTGTGGAATTGTTTGTGTTTTTGATTTGCAAGTGGACGCCAAAAAACTGCGACCCAAAGTGTTGAGGATGTCAAAAAAGGTGCGACATCGTGGTCCCGACTGGTCTGGCATTTATTGTGGTGATCATGCTGTGATGAGCCATGAGCGTCTGGCTATTGTGGACCCGATTTCAGGCGGGCAACCCCTCTATAATGAGGAAAAATCACTTGTCCTGGCTGTCAATGGTGAAATTTATAATCATGAAGAGTTACGGGAGCAATGTCAGGGTTATCACTTTCAGACCCATTCCGATTGTGAAATTATTCTAGCACTTTACGAGAAAAAAGGTGTGGACTTCCTGGATGAGCTAAATGGGATTTTCGCTTTTGCTTTACATGATGCAATAAACAACACCTATCTGATTGCCCGCGACCATATGGGGATCATTCCCCTGTATATGGGCTGGGATGAGAGCGGTCAATTTTATGTGGCCTCTGAGCTGAAATCATTGGAAGGGGTCTGTAACAAGATCGAAGTTTTTCCTCCAGGACATTATCTTTCCAGTACAGATGGCCAGTTGAGGAAATGGTATCAGCGGGACTGGTCAGACTACAAGGCTGTTGAGCGAGAAGATAGTAATACTTCGGAGTTAAGAGATGCGCTGGAAGCGGCGGTGCATAGACAACTCATGTCCGATGTACCCTATGGTGTGCTGCTATCAGGGGGACTTGATTCTTCTATTATATCTGCAGTAGCCAAAAAATATGCTGAATTCAGAGTCGAGGAACATGATAAAGAGAAGGCCTGGTGGCCACGACTACACTCCTTTGCAGTGGGACTGGAAGGTTCTCCAGATCTGGCTGCTGCGCGAAAGGTGGCTAAACATATAGATACAGTTCATCATGAAATTCTCTTTACCATACAGGAGGGTATGGATGCCCTCCATGATGTGATCTATCATCTCGAAACCTATGATGTTACCACGGTGAGGGCCTCAACACCCATGTATCTATTAGCCCGGGCAATTAAGGCCATGGGGATCAAGATGGTACTCTCTGGAGAAGGCGCTGATGAAATTTTTGGCGGGTATCTTTATTTCCACAAAGCTCCAAGTGCTGAGGCTTTCCATGAAGAGACCATTCGAAAACTTGGGAAACTCCATCTGTATGATTGTCTCAGAGCGAATAAATCGCTGGCAGCCTGGGGCATTGAAGGACGCGTGCCCTTCCTTGATAAGGAGTTTATGGATGTGGCTATGCGTTTGAACCCTGAAGACAAAATGATCAGCGGGGAACGTATCGAAAAATGGATATTGAGAAAGGCATTCGAAGATTATTTACCTGCAAGTGTGGCCTGGAGGCAGAAAGAACAATTTTCTGATGGTGTGGGGTACAGCTGGATTGATAGTTTAAAAGCCCTGGTTGAGAAGGAAGTTAGCGATCAAAAAATGGCCAAGGCTAAATTCAAATTTCCCATCAATACACCCAAGAGTAAGGAAGAGTATTACTATAGACGGATTTTTGCCGAGCATTTCCCCTCAGATTCAGCGGCTAAATGTGTGCCTTCTGTTCCTTCAGTGGCTTGTAGCACACCGGAAGCCCTGGTCTGGGATGCATCATTTCAGAATATGAATGATCCTTCAGGCCGGGCAGTAAAAGCAGTGCATGATGATGCTTATGAATAAGCAATCCTGCGTTCCAGTATTACAAAATGACAAGGTGACAGACGCGCAGACGGACTCAGGATAAATTCTAGCCACAACGAACTACCACTCACAGATTGATATTACCCTCAAACCGGAATGATTGGTACCTGTGGCAGCAAGAATTATTTTTTTGCATCAATAATTCTAATTATTCAATAAGAGGGATAACTATGAAGTCTTACAGCTCACTCATCACTATGATCGTGCTGATCATTTCGTTTTCAGCTTGCAGTCACACGACTCTCACAACTGATAATTTAGAGGGTCGTGACAATATTCTCGAATATAGGAATAATCTTGAAGATAGTCTGATTCTGGAGTTGCCTCAGATTCCAAGACTTTGTGATGCCATGGATATTGAGAAACGCTATGTGGATATTGGTGACTGCAAACTTTATTGTGAAATCGAGGGTACAGGCACACCCATGGTGTTGATCAATGGCGGGCCAGGAGATTCCCACCACATCTTTCACCCCTGGCTTTCAGCCGCTTCAAAGGATTTCCAGGTTATCTATTATGATCAGAGGGGTTGTGGGCTGTCAGATTATGAACCGGGACCAGGATATTCATTTGAGCAGGCAGTGGATGATCTGGAGCAATTGCGTCTTGCCCTCCATATCGACAAATGGATTCTGGTTGGACACTCCTTTGGGGGTGGTCTGGCCCAATATTATACCATCAAGCATCCAGAAAATGTGATTGGGCAGGTTCTGGTAGCCTCCATCCCAATGGTCGATCGGGATGAATTCCGTGGGGGCCGGGGCGAAAAGTACTACACAAAAAATGAAGCAGAGAAAATTAATGAATTACGCAACATGGCCATTGCCAGAGAGATCAGTATGCCTCAATATCTGATCAACCGGGATCTTAATGGGGGCTGGAAACGTCAGTATTACTATAAGCCTTCCCGTGAAAGGATTGCACAGAATGCACTTTACGATTTTATTGCAGATCCTGCATATGCATCAGATTGGGCGGTATATGATTTTGAAAATGTCTTTATTGAATGTCCAGTTCCCACCCTGGTTTTTGAAGGCAAGTATGATGTCGTCTGGGAATTTGACCGCCCCGCCATCATGGCCGAGTTTCATCCCCATGCCAGAATTGTGGTTTTTGAAACTTCAGGTCACAATATTTACGCTGATGAACCCACCCGCTTTGTGGATGAAATTAAAGCCTGGTTTAGAACAGCAACATCTCCCATGGGTCCACAATTGGAAAAGTGGACAACATCAGTTGAAGCGCTTATCGGTGAGCGTGTGATTTTGATCGCCAGTAGTAAAGAATTTATAGCTCTGATCAAAGAGTCCGGTGTTGGTCCAGCAATGGAGTATTATCAACAAGCCAAATCCGACAATCCGGAGCTTCAAATATTTTTTGAAGCTCCCATGAATGCTCTGGGTTATGAATACCTTTTTGCAGATAAAATTGGTGAGTCTCTTGAAATCTTCAACTTGAACATACTCGAGTATCCCAAATCATGGAATACACATGACAGTTATGGGGAGGCATTGTTGACTGCTGGGAAGAAAAAACTGGCAGCAGAACATTATCAAATATCAATTGAACTTAACCCTGAGAATGAAAACGGTAAAAATGTTCTGAAACACATTTCACAGGCTGATCAGTCAAGCTCGGAATGATGGGTTAATTCAGTTAAAAGTTGTCTCAATCCATAATGGGGATGATAACCTAATATCCTTTTGGTTTCTGATATATCGCGGGTGTCGGGTTTTAGGCTAGGGTCTAACCCCCAAGAGGTTAGCAGTTCTGAAAACGGGGCATAATATTTCAAAAAACTGCTCCCAGGACCATCAGCATCCCAGTTTGAAAGTTCTGTTGCCGGGTAATCTGGTTCTCTGTCCACGGTAAGAGTAGGATGATCTTGATAGGCATCACTACTCAGGAGATCAACACTGAGCATCACAGCCTGAGCGACATCATCAATATGAACAGCTCCAGGCCAGAATCGTTTTACCCACTCTTGAAAATCGCTATATACATCCTGATTCCAGTGAGGGATGAAGGCACGTGGCCTGAGGGTGACTGTCTGCAGATTGTGTTCCTCATGGAAGTGTTTTACGGCATCTTCAGATAGTCGTTTGGTAAAGCCATAATACCCGGACAGTTTCGTGATACTGCTACTGGAAATGTGTATAAGCTTTGTGACTTGCTGAATCAGACATGCTTGTAGAAGGTTATAGGTACCGTTCACATTGAGATCCCAGAAATCCCGGGGCGTTTTTAAACCTCTCGCTTCGTGAATCCCGTGCCATGCGGCAATGTGAATTACAAGATCACAGCCAACCAAGGCATCTTCTATATGGGAAATATCCAGGAGTGATCCCTGGCGAAAATATTCAGTCCCAATCTCAGGTGCCCGAATATCAAAAATAATGGGGGAGTGACAGCCTGCAGTTAGAAGGGGCAATAATGTTTGCCCTAAATCCCCAGATCCACCTGTTAATAGAATTTTCATCATCTTTTCCAGTCTTAAAAGTTCAGATTACAATTTGTAGCTTAGGAGGTGTCTGGGAAAGCAATTCTTCCTTTTGGAATCAGTATTTTTTGCTTTACCTATCAGGATGTGGTGGGACGAAGACTTTAGCCTGGATGATGATAACGTCAAAACCTACTCCTTGAAGGAGATGGTCAGGGGTGTTTATCCATTTATAAAACCGTACAACAGGACCTTCATTTTTGCATTGATTGGGTTGTTCATGCTGCACTCTTTGCAGGGTGTGGCAGGGGAGAAGTCCACTTTCATGATTCCTATTCTAAGTCAAACCAGAACCTCCATTCAGGAGATCAAATTGACTGAAATCGGTGAATTTGGCTTGTTAAGAATTCCCCGCCCAGGCATTCCAGCCCACTTGCATACTGGTATTGATATTCGTAGACCTGGTAAAAATTATGAGAATGAGCCCATCTTTCCCATCTATGCAGGTGAAGTGATCAGTATCAGAGATGATGGCCCCTTTGCTCAAATCATTCTTTCGCATGAGGTGCCAGGTGAAGAACCCTTCTGGACCGTTTATGAACATATCGCTGGAATTCAGGTTGATCTGAATGATTCAGTCCATACAGGTTCTCAAATTGCACGCTTTATGAGCCTTGAGGAATTAAATACCTGGGGCTGGCAGTTTGATCATTTTCATCTGGAGATTCTTAAACAGGAACCAATTAAACTTGAGGCCAGTGAACGGCATCCCAGACGCTTATTCACAACCTTTGCTCTAACCTGCTATTCAGAAGCAGAACTCAATCGGCGCTATTCAGATCCAATCCATATTTTCCGGCTAAAATTATCCCAGTAATCTCAATATCCAGATCCATCCACCATTCAATTGTCTCAATTTAATTATAACCTAAAATTGAATATTCTATAGTCAGGCAGGGATATTTGTTGTCTTGTTTGCGGGTCGGATTACTTTTTACGAATAATAAGCAGTAAATATTTTTAATGGTTTTGGGGGTTCATTCATCATTCGACTTGTGAAGTCAAGCCTGCCATTGTTTGTCACGACAGAGAGATACAAGTATATCTTTAATTTGTCACATTTTAAGGAAAAAAAGAAATGAAACGCTATCTAGTGCTGGTGCTGGTTGTATTGTTATGGTCATCCTGTTCTAAAGAGGAGGCTGACTCACAAGCTCCCGCTTCCACACCTTCAAGTGAAACGACTGAGGCTGAGGCTAGTTTTTATCAGGAGGAAGTCACTCCAGAAGAAGTCAAGTTGGTGGAAGGGCAGGATATTGAACCTGTGAACCTAAAGGCGCTTCTCATTTCAACCCCTGGGAAAAGAATTGCCACAGATGCCCATATTGTGGTTTCCTTCAGGGAAGCTGTTGTACCAAAATATAAAGTTGGCAGCATTCTTTCAGATAACCCCTTCACATTTTCTCCTGATATAAAAGGTGTCGCTCGTTGGATAAACAGACGTGAGATACACTTCATCCCTGACGAAGATCTAAAGGCCGGAGCCAGCTATTCTGGGAGCATTTCCGGTAAATTGTTGGTGGGATCAACGCAGAGCACAGATGAGCTAACGTTCAAATTTAGTACTGCAGAACAAGAAGTGCTTGGGTTTGCCGGGGATTTCGAAGCAGGTGATCAGGGTGGTAATATTGTCCGTTTAAGAGGAACTTTGAGTTTTGCACAACCCGTTGATCTGGAAAAAATCACACGAGATTTGAAGTGTGTTTCAAGAAATAAGAGTTTGAATCTGAATCTGGAACTCTCTTCTGACGCCAATGCCAACAGCATTGTGGTCATTACTGATGATATTCAAAGAGATGCTGAGGGTCGAACCTTTGAATTTAGATTGCCCTCCAGATATACTGCCGATGATCGAGAATGGAAGTACACAGCATTTCTGTCAAGTCTTGATGTTTTTAGGGTAATCACCCGGATGGAGGGTGATGTTTCTGATAATGGAAATCTCTCCTATATCTTTCGCTTTAGTGATCGCATCAAAAAGGATGTCGATTTATCGGGCTTTGTATCCGTTGAGCCTGATGTTGAATTTCAGGTTCGGATAAAACGAAAAAGCCTCATTGTTGAAGGTGAGTTTGAGGCTGGACGGCAGTATACCATTACTCTGGCCAAGGGATTGCCATCGGCGTTCGAACCCAAGCTGGATGAAGACTATGCTGCTTCAGTTCGTTTTAACAATTTAAAGCCAAGTGTAGAATGGCTTTCTGAAGGCATTTATTTGCCACCGGACAACAATTACAAGCTTCAGTTCAAATCTGTAAATGTAAAAGCTCTTAATTTGAAAATCTTTAGAGTTCACTCCCAGAACCTGGGCTTTTTTGTTCAGAAAAATGCATTACAAGACTTGGAAAAAAATGATAATACCCGCTATCGCAGTGATCGATATCAGGATAAGGATCGTGTAGGTGAGGTCATTCATACTGAGACCATCGAAATTACCGACCAAAGAAATCAATGGGTAAATTCTGAGCTTGATTTGAGTGAACTTTTCAAAGACCAGAAAAATGCTGTTTTCATGGTGGATGTAAGGTTTGACAAAAATGATCTGGTAGGAAGTCCCACGACTTCCCGGAATAACATTGGGGAGCAGTATCTTTACTACGAATCGGGGAATTATTATGACGATCCCACACGGGATGGATTCTATTACAGTAATGGAAACCTGAGTAAAATTCTCATCTCAACCAATGTAGGCCTCATGCTTAAAACTTCTGATGACGGCTACGATATCACAGCAATTGACTTGATTAATGCCACACCTCTCAAGGGGATGGAATTGAATATGGTCAATTATCAGAATCGCATTCTGGAAACCGGACGCACCGATGGTGATGGTGTGATTCACTTCACCCAAAAGGGTCACTATATCTTTGGTGAAACACCGGAAGGGATCGCCATTTTACGGGTGGATCATACCCCCTGGAACCTCACCAGCTTTGATGTGGGAGGCCGAACCCAGCGTAAAGGTGGAACGGATGTCTTTTCCTATACAGATCGTGGTGTCCATCGACCAGGCGATGTTATTCATCTCTCAGCCATCATCCGCATGAAGAGCAAATCACCCCCAGCGAGCATGCCGGTTCTGTTAAAAGTAACCAACCCTTTGGGGCAGCTTGTGAGTGAAAACCGCAGAGAATGTGGTACCAATGGTCTGGTTGACTTCCCAATTCAGACCAATAGTGATGATGTTACTGGAGATTGGCAGGCTGAGCTAACAGTCGGCGCTCAGAAATTTACCCATACGATGAAAGTGGAAATGGTTAAACCTGTCCGTCTGAAAACCGCAATTGATGTCGCTGAAGAAATTCACTTTCCAGTCAGATATCTTAAGGCAGGGGTGGATTCCCGTTATCTCTTTGGGGCTCCGGCAGCTATGCTGAAACTGAAAGCTGTTGCTCAGTTGAGAGACAAGAAAATTCAAATCAAGGGCTATGAATCCTTCACATTTGATAACCCAATCGTTGAGTATCGAGGACAGGACCTGGATATTTATGATGGTCGACTGGATAGTAATGGACATGCATCAATTAATTATCGCCTTCCAGATCTAAGTAAGGTGAATTCTGCCCTTGATGTTTTCACGAAAACCACAGTCTATGAAAAGGGTGGAAATTTTCAGGAGAGTCGCGCCCACACTACAATTTATCCTTTCGAACATTATGCAGGATTTAAAAATATCTTCAAGAGACGCTCTGTTAAAAAGAATGAAGAACATAAAATCCCCATTGCCATTGTTGATCCTGAAGGGAACGCCGTTCCGAACCAGAGAATGCGGGTACGTGTTTATGTGAATCGTCACTACTGGTGGTGGCACTATGATAGAAACAATCGACAGGATTTCCGAGAACGCGCCAGCACCTATCTGGTGAGTGAGAAAACCTATTCCAGCATTGATGGTGTGATTGAACATACCATGAGTGTTGAAGACTGGGGTCGTCATTATTTTGAAGTAACAGATCTGAATAGTGGCCACAGCTCCGGATTTTTCTTCTACGCTTCCTCCTGGGGTTCAAGAGGATCTGGTGAAGAGGGTAGCTTTGAAAATCATTTAGCTCTGAACTTGAACCGCGAGGTCTTTCAGCCCGGTGATGACATTGAAGTCTCTTTTGAATCTCCAGAGCAGGGGATGGCTTTACTAAGTATTGAACAGGGAAATCAGATTCTTCATCGTGAATGGAAACTACTGGAATCTTCACGGACCTCCTTCACTGTTGAAGCAACAGAAGCCATGTTACCCAATGTCTATGCCAGTGTCAGCTTGATTCAACCCCACGGTTACACCGGAAATGATTTACCCCTGCGCATGTTTGGCGTTATCCCTGTCAAGGTTGAGCAGGCCAGCTCGCATCTGGCTCTGGAGTTAACAGCGCCAGAAGAACTCAAGCCACAGGAAAGTTTTTCAGTACAGATCACCTCCCATGCTGAAAAACCGGCAAGTTATACCATTGCAATTGTGGATGAGGGACTGCTCAGTCTCACTAATTTCAAAACACCAAGACCCTGGGATCATTTTTTCGAGAAACTGGGTCTGTCTGTCAGAACCACCGACAACTTGAATCAAATCATTGGTGCGCTTTTCCCAGATATCGATAAATACTTCTCCATTGGTGGCGGTATGGATGCGGAGATGATGAAAAAGCGAGCAGATGATAAAGACAGTAAACGTTTTAAGCCAGTCGCCATGTTTAAGGGTCCCATTGAAATTGCTCCAGGTGCAACCCAGGAATTGAATTTCGACATGCCCAATTATGTGGGTGAGGTTCGCATCATGGTGGTTGGGACTTCTGAAAACAGCTATAATCATATTGAAGAGTGGGTAAAAGTCAAGCAACCCCTGATGATCCTGAGCACCTTGCCTCGGGTTCTAAGACCCAACGATACTTTTACCCTCCCCGTTTCTGTTTTTGCAAATGACAGCGCAATCAAGGATGCTAAAATCAGCGTGAAAACATCAAGTAATATCAAAGTCCTGGGGTTAGCCGAGAAGTCAGTAAGTTTCAAACGACCAGGTGAAAAGGATGTGACCTTTAACTTGAAAGTTGAACAGGGTATTGGCACAGATACGATCTATGTCTATGGAGTTGCAGGTGATTTTAAAGCGCATAGTGTGACCTATATGCCAGTAACCACCCCGAATCCATTTATCACCGAGGTGGATGAAAAGACGCTGGAAGGTGGTTCGAAAATCAGCTTTACGGCCGAGAAATTCGGGTTGGTGGGTAGCAATCATGCCCGACTTGGAATCACACGTATTCCTGATATTCAGCTGAATCGCAGATTGAATTACCTGATCAGATACCCCTATGGTTGTATTGAGCAAACCACTTCTTCAGTTTTCCCCCAACTCTTTCTGCCATATCTCCTGGATTTGGATCCACACCGCGAGCAGATGATTTCCAGGACCATCAATGCAGGTATTGAACGGCTCTCCATGTTCAAGAATAGAGGGGGCTTTTCATATTGGCCTGGTGGTTCAAATTCATCTGCCTGGGGTACGAACTACGCCGGACATTTCCTCATTGAGGCCAAGGCTCTGGGCTATCATGTTCCAGATCATTTATACAAACACTGGATAAAAACAGCCAAGAAGAATGCCCGGGATATCAGTAAAAAGAATCTTCGGGTAGCTGCCTATAGACTCTTCCTGCTGGCTTTAGCTGGTGAGGCCAATGATGGCGGTATGAATCTTATGAGAGAAAACTATAGCAATGATCTGGATGATCTGTCCAGAAAACTGCTGGCGACAGCCTATCATCTGGCTGGACAGAAGGCTATTGCCAGGGAAGTCGATCAGGCTACTTATCGTTTTAATAGTGTCCGGGAGACAGGGTATAGTTACGGCTCCTCGCTCAGGGATATGGCATTTTCAGCCTATCTGGCCATAAAGATGGAGGATATGAACACAGCAGCAAAACTGGTTAAGGATGTCGTGGAAAAATTCGATCAGAGGGGCTGGTACTCAACCCAGGAGACAGCCATATCCTTGCTGGCTTATGGTTCATTCTACAAATCGAATAGTCTGGATGCATCAGACGTCAATTTCTCTATACAATATGGAGATGCTGAACCTGAAAAGATGACATTGAAAACATCTCAGACCATTCTTGCCCTTGATGAGCATTGGGGTCAGAAAGTTACCATCGAATCGGACTCAAAGAATCTGCTCTTCCTGACGCTCTACACGGAAGGGATTCCTCTGGATAACAGAATTGAAACGAGCTTTGCTGGCATTAATCTTTCTCGACAATTTTATGACGAGAAAGGAAATCCAAAGCAGGTGAAAACCGTACGTCAGGGTCAGGCATTCTGGGTGGTATACAAGGTAAATAGTCGTGAATCAAAAACACTCGAAGAAGTTGCACTGACTTCCATTATACCATCTGGATGGGAAATTGTTAATCTCAGATTGACAGGTGAGCAACCCCCGCAGTGGGTCGCCAACATGAACTTGTCAGAGGGCGAATATATGGACATTCGTGATGATCGGGTCAACTGGTTCTTTGATCTGAACGGGCGCAGGGAACAACGGTTTGGTGTCAAAATCAATCCTACTTTCAAGGGAGAATTCTGGTTGCCACCAGTATCTGTTGAAACCATGTATTCACCTGAATATTATGCACGCATAATGGGAGAAGAGGTTCAAGTAAGATAGGATTTTCAATCTGAAAACTGATAGACTGGGGGTCGTATTACAGTTTTTGGGGGTGAAACCATTCAGTATTGCCCGTCTGATCAGTCTGGCGGGCATACTGCTTCTGCTCTGGCTTTTAGTTCCTCCGGGTGAATTATTTCCAGATAGGTACTCCACCCTTGTCTTTGATCAAAACCATGAGTTGCTTCGCTTTACCCTGGCTGAAGATGATCAATACCGGGCACCCTACCTGGATAAGGCGCTTCCGGAAAAATACATACAAGCCTTGATAACCTGGGAGGACAAACGATTTTTCTGGCATCCTGGTATTGATCCTGTTGCCCTGGGCAGGGCTTTTCTCTCAAACCTGACATCTGGGCGTCGCGTAAGTGGGGGTAGCACAATTCCCATGCAGGTAGCCCGCTTATCCTCCCCGAAGTCCAGAACCTACTTCCACAAATTTCAGGAGCTCTTTAGCGCGGTCAAGATCACACTTCATTATAGCAAGGCCGAGGTGCTTCAGCTATATGCATCCCAGGTCCCAATGGGGGGGAATATTGTCGGTTTAAACACAGCGGCGCATTGCTATTTCGAGAAACCCTCCAGCGAATTGACCTGGTCTGAAGCCTGCCTGTTTGCCCTGCTCCCCAATGCCCCATCCATGCTAAACCTGAGTAAACAACGACCCCTGCTGCTGCAAAAACGCAATAGGCTGCTGGAACGTTTGTACGACCAGGGTCATATGGATCAAGCCACTCTAAAATTAGCACAGGCAGAACCTTTGCCTGGCACCCAGATCAAGTTACCCTTTAAAGCCCCCCATTTTTCTGAGCAAGTATTGAAGCTTCATTCAGGAAATATGGTGCAGACTACTCTCCACATGTCCATGCAAAATATGGTGAGTTCAATTTCAGATATTCATCATCGTAATCTAAAAACGAGAGGGATTCATAATCTGGCGATTCTCGTTGCAGAGACGTCTACAGGAGCAGTCCGTGCCTATGTTGGCTCACAGAACTTTTTTGACAATGCCTTTTCCGGGCAGGTAGATGGGATTCAGGCAACACGGAGTACAGGGAGTTTGCTCAAGCCATTTCTGGTTGCCAAGGCACTGGATCGCGGACCCTTCACCATGCAATCACAAATTCAGGACGTCCCCACCTTTTTTGGAACCTTCAGCCCCCAAAATGCTTCCAAGACTTTTTCTGGAATGGTAACCCTGGATGAGATGCTGATTCGCTCATTGAATATTCCCTCAGTGAGATTATTGAATACCATCGGTATCTCGGATATGTATGAAATATTTAAAGACATGGGTCTGCGTGGTCTCTTTCGAAGTGCCGAAGGGTATGGCCTGGCCTTGATCCTGGGGGGAGCTGAAGCATCATTATACGAACTGGTCCAGGCCTATGTTGATCTTGGAAATATGGGGAAACCGATTGATCTGTTCATTCTCCCAAAAGAGCGCGAATCAATAAGGGAAAGATCCTTCAGCGCTGGTGCTTGTTATCAGGTGCTCATGACCCTACAGAATCTGACCAGACCAGGGAGTGATTTTTACTGGAAAAATTTCAGCTATCAAACACCTGTCAGCTGGAAGACAGGTACCAGCTATGGACAAAAAGATGCCTGGGCAATCGGAACGACACCAGAGTACACGGTGGGTGTGTGGGTGGGCAACTTTGATGGTGAAGGAAATGTTGAACTGGGTGGTGCCCAGTCCGCCGGCCCTGTCCTGTTTGATGTCATTAATGCCATATCAGATCCTTCGGGTGTAGCGCCCTTTGAAAAACCGGAAATGGGTCTTCGATTTATTGAAATCTGCAAGCAAAGCGGCTATCCACCGAATTCAGATTGCCCTGACCGTGTCATGGCCGAAGTACCCATGGGGAGTCATCAAAGTGGTTTGTGTCCCTATCATAAATCTTTCATCGTTGAAGCAAAAACAGGGGAAGCGTTATGCTCACAATGCTGGACGCGTTTGGAACGGGAGAAAAAGGTTTTGTATGTTGAGCCTCCTGCAGTTCAGAAAGTTTTACGCAGTATTGGGCATAGCTTTATCGTGCCACCCATGCACAGGGCCGACTGTGAAGCCATTCGATCAACAGAAGAATTGAAAATTATCTATCCCATACACAATGTGCGGGTCTTTGTCCCACGCAATTTCGATGGGAGTTATGAATCCATCGTTCTGGAAGCCATCCACCCCATGAGCAATGCTCACCTTTTCTGGCTGCTTGATCAGGAGCTTCTTGGAGAAACAGATTCATTGCATACCCTGGCTGTTGATCTGTCAGCAGGAGAGCATTTTCTGACGATTATGGATGAACAAGGCATGAGCAAGACCATTCGCTTTGAGGCATTCAGAAACTAAATCCGGGCAAAATCGCACATCCTTTTTCTCTTTGCTCGACTCAGATTTAATTATTTGAATTCATAAGAATCTGTGCTTCTCTTTTTCAATGATCCTTATTACCTACTAGCATGTGGTGGGACGAAGACTTTAGCCTGGATGATGACAATGCCAAAACCTACTCCCTTAAGGAGATGGTCAGGGGTGTTTATCCGTTTATAAGACCCTATAGCAGGACCTTCTTTTTTGCGTTGGTCTGGGCCCTTGTGGGTGTCATCCTGGTTTTATTTCAACCCATTATCCTGAAACATATTATTGATTCGGATATCCCCAGTAAAAATTTTATAGCCCTGGCCTGGTCGGCTGGCTTGTATCTCTTCACCATGATTCTTTCAGCCATCGTGGGATTCTACAGCAATTGGATGGCCCAAAAGGCAGGCATATTTGCCGTAAATGATTTGAAGGTTTCACTTTTTTCCCACGCCCTGAAATTGGGGTTGCCCTTTGCTGAGTCTACTTCCACGGGGCAATTGGTAAGCCGAATAGAGTCTGATCCCCAGCGAATCATAGCCGTGACATCTACCATGGCTCAACGTCTGCTCATGTCTTTTGGGATGATCATCGGAGCCTTTATTATCCTGGCCTCAGTAGACATGCGGTTTTTGATCATCACGCTGGCAATTTTTCCGTTGGTCATTTTTATTGCCTGGTTTTCGTTTCGATATTTCAGACCCTATTTCCGTAAGGACAGATCAAATTTTTCAAAGATGTTGGGTGTGCTCAGCGAGTTTGTGAGATCGGCAAGCATCCTCCAGGTCTTTGACCGGACCGATTGGGCCATTGGACGAGTTCGCAAATCCACAGAAGAATTTAACAGTTTCAGTATCAAAATGAATTTTATCAATTATGGCATCTTTCAAGGTCTGGGCTTCATGGAAGTTGGAGCCACTGTGATCGTGCTCATGTTGGGAGTCAAATGGGTGAATGATGGGAGTCTGACCATCGGTGCGCTTGTCCTGTTTGCCCAGTACATCGCCCAGATTTATTGGCCCATATTTATGTTCACTGAGCAGATCTCTCAACTCCAATCTGCAGGTGGTGCTGCCGATCGAATTTTTTCCACGCTGGAAGACAAGCCCTATATCGAGACCCAGGCAGAGCCAGTTGATTTACCTTTTGAAATTGAGAGTATCGTATTTGAGAATGTCAGTTTTGGCTATTCTGATGACATCATGATTATCAAAGATATGAGCTTTGAGATAAAGGGTGGTGATCAGGTTGCTTTTGTGGGACCAACCGGTGGCGGAAAATCGACGATTATCAACCTCATCTGTCGCTTCAGGGATCCACAGGCAGGTCGTATTTTACTAAATGGAATTGATATCCGTGAATTTGATGTAGCAGATTATCGACGCCGTTTTGGGCTGGTACTCCAGGATCTGTTTCTGTTTCCGGCTCCCATTGAAGAAAACCTGAGGGCTTTCCGTTCTGAGGTGACGCGACAGGACCTGGAAGCAGCAGCCAATCTCACAGATATACATGCCAGTATTCTCACTCGTTCAGAGGGATATAAAACCGTTCTCAAGGAAAGTGGTGAAGGCTTTTCCTATGGCCAGAGACAGTTGATTGCCTTTGCGCGTGCTCTGGCGGTCAAACCCCAAGTGCTGGTGCTGGATGAAGCAACATCTTCAGTTGATCCAGGCACAGAACTACGGATTCAGGCCACCATGAAAAAACTTACAGAAGGCAGGACTTCCTTTATAGTGGCCCATCGCCTTAGTACCATTCGTCGAGCGACATCAATCATTTTTGTCAGGGATGGAGCGATTATTGAATCTGGAAATCATGATGAGCTGATACGGCAACGCGGCGCATATTTTGACCTGCTGTCCCACGTGGATCCTGAGAAGGAAATGCTATAATGGCTCTCCTCAGCGCCACAAAACACGTCCTGGGCTGGTTTGCCCCCTACTGGAGGCGACGTTGGAAGGGAATTAGCTGGGTTATGCTCATCACGGTTGTGAGTATTGCTCTCAGTACGGCCTACCCAATCATTTTTAAGTACGTCATAGACGCCTTGTCAGCCGGTGGCGAGACTGGGGATGTGCAGTTCTATGTGTGGATCATTTTATTGGTTGGACTTGCCCGAACCCTCACCCGTTGGATACTGCCCTCATCGCGATATATCATGAATCTGGTTTTGGGTTTGGATATCAAACTCTTCCATTTCGAGAATCTCCTTCGCAAAGATCCTGCTTTTTTTAACGAATACCGATCAGGTGATATTATCACCAGATTTTCTGATGATATTGACGGTGATGTGAAGCTGGCCTGGTTTGGAAATTCAGGTATTATGCGGCCTATAGAAGCTGGATTTACCCTGCTGTTTTCCATTGGTGTCATGATGACACTTCATTGGAAGTTGACCCTGCTTGCAATTTCTCCTTTACCTCTCATTGTCTGGGCCATGAGCAAGACTGAGCATTTACAACACGAAGCCTATAAGAAGCGTCAGCAGACCATTTCTCAAACCAACAATATCCTGGAAAGCGCTTTTTCGGGTATCAGGATTGTCATCGGGTTTGTCATGGAGCAAGCCCAGGAGCACCTCTTCAAAACCAATATGGTGGATCGCAAGAACGCTGAGGAGCGCGTGGTTTATATACGATCCTTTCTGGAAAGCCTGGGGAGTCTTATAAATCAGGTCGGTTTGGTCGTCATCCTGTTTCTTGGTGGATACTATGTCATCCATGACGAAATCACCCTGGGCACCTTTTACGCGTTTATTGCTTATATGGCGGGTATTACTGAACCCATTTGGACCATTTCCTGGTTTTTTGTTTCCTTAAAGATGGCTGAATCTTCGGTGGATCGTCTGGAAGAGATTGAAAAATTTGAAAATAAACCCGAGCATGATAACGTGGTTGAATTGCCCATTAAACGGCTCACAATCAACAATCTGCATTTTCGATTCGCTGGTGAAGAGGTGGATATCATCAAATCGCTAGACTTTTCAGCCAATCCTGGCGAAAAAATAGGGGTTGTGGGGGAAGTTGGTTCTGGAAAAACTATCCTGCTGAAATTGATCTCCGGTTGGTTTGTCCCTTCAGGAGGTAGTGTGGAAGTCAACGATCTTCGTATTGATGACCTCAGCGATGCATCGAGGGCTCAGATCATTGGATATGTACCTCAGGACATCGAGTTGTTCAGTGGTACGGTGACTGATAATATCAGCATGGGACGTGAATCCATCAAAAGTCTGGAGTCGATTACTCAATCAGCAGTGATTGGAGGAGAGCTTGATCTGGATAAGGTCCTGGAACAGGGCGGTGTGGGTTTAAGTGGGGGACAACGGGCTCGGGTAGCTCTGGCTCGTGCTTTTTATGGGAATACCTCCATTTATATCTTTGACGATGTGACCTCAGCCTTGGATCTTAATACTGAAAAAATTCTGTGGCGAAATATCAACACTGATTATTCAGAAGCACTTTTTCTGGTTGCAACCCATCGTGAAGCAACCGCCGCCGAAATGGACCGGGTCATTTGGGTCAAGGATGGCCAGATTCATCATGAGGGTCAGCACGCCGACCTGCTGCGTCTGCATCCCGAGTACCGCTCTCTCTTTGCCCACGATTAAGGTTAAACTAAATCATATTGCCCTTTAACATGTCTAGCGATTCTACAATCGCCTGCCGTGCTAAATTGGCGTCTCCTTAGAAACCGACTTGTAGAAATCCATCAAAACTCTAGATTAGAGCTTCTGTCTACAAGATGCCATTACAAGCGAGGGGACAATTCAGTGAATCGGAAATTGAAACTCTATCTCTTTACAGCAATACTCTTTTGTTGCATTAGCGGGTGCTCTGAAAACCAGGGGACATCGAAGGTGGATCAACCCAGCACGGTGAAACCACCTGTACAGAAAACGTTGTTCTATACGGATATCGAACATCCCGATCTACACAAAGCTGATAAGTCAAAAGAAGAAGTGGAGTCTGAAACCGCCATTGAGGAAGTGGAACCAGATTCCTCAAAAGAGGAGAATACACAATCCTCCTGTATCCAAACCCGTAGATGTGTCCCCGAAGATTATCCAACGATCATGTCCGCCATTGCGGCAGCTGACGAGGGTGATACTGTCCTGATTGCACCTGGGGATTATCATGAGAATATCACCATAAATGGTCCCCAATCAATTACGGTGGGCTCAAGATATCTCATTTCTAAGGATGGCGAGGATATTTATAGCACAAGAATTATCGGAGATGGTTCCACATCAGTCATTTCCATTATGAAAACTGAACTCAGCCCGGTTGCTATTGTTGGCCTGACGGTCCAGGGTGGCGCTGCAAGATACGGCGGTGGCTTTCATATTGTTGAGTCAAATCCCCATTTGTCCAATCTGATTATTGCCAGGAATAAATGCAGAACTGGCGGCGGAGGTGGTATTTATTGTTTTAAATCCTCCATTCTTTTGGAGAACAGCCTCCTGTATGGAAATTATTCCGCTGATGTTGGTGGTGGATATTATGGCAAAGAAAAATCTCAGTCTATCCTTCGTAATGTCATTTTCATGGAAAATGTCGGTACTACACTGGGCGGGGCAGCCTATCTCCGGAATTGGTCGGATACTGTTTTTGAGGATGTACTCTTTATCAAGAACAGATGTCTAAGAGGATCAGCACTGGCCCTAAAGTATGAATCAAAGGCGCTTGCCAGTCACTGTCTCTTTATCAACCCAGGCAAATCATTTGAGAGTGTTGTTTATTCAGGAAAACAATCGAGTACCATCCTGCTTCAGAGTACGGTTGAAATGCCCTTTACCGGCTATACTTCGACCAAGCTACCATTCACAGATGTAGAGGCTGGTTTCACCTCAATGTACAACTCCGTGATTGGCACCGGGCGGGTCCAACCTGATTCCGTCAGGGCGTACAGCTATGAGAGCCTACTGCGGGATGGTAGGATGCACATCAAGTTGCATGCTCTAAGCTCCTACATAGAACCGGGGTTTTACCAGCCAGGTCGTGTTGCCGAGGCAATTAAAAGTTTATTTATTGATAAAGCTGCTGTGAAAGAATTATCCTCAGATACCAATAGCTTGGTACTTTTAGAACAGCTTGACTTGATCAAGCAGGAGTTGGAGAACCGGGGGAGTTCTCCAGATGACAGCGATGTACAAGCGGCGTTGGATTATCGTTAATCCCTTTATAAATGATAAAAAAACCACCCCTATTGACAGAGGTGGCTTTGTTAATCCAAATGAAGGGGAGAAGTCTTTAGGAACAGACAGTCTCCAACAAAATGGCACAAACTTCATACGGATCCATATTGGCTGAAGGACGACGATCCTCCAGATAACCCTTGCCATCTTTCACGGTTTGAAGCGGAATTCTAATGGATGCGCCACGGTCGCTCACGCCATAACGGAACTCGTGAATGGAACAAGTCTCATGCAGACCTGTGAGGCGCTCTTCATTATGAGCACCATAAACCGCAATATGCTCTTCATGTTTTTTAGCTAATTTTTTACAGGCTGCTTCCACCACATCATATCCACCAGTTTCACGCATGGCTTTGGTGCTGAAATTGGTATGGGCACCTGCTCCATTCCAATCACCCTTAACCGGTTTTGGATGAATGCTGGCATTGACACCATATTCTTCAGCTATACGATAGAGCAACCAACGGGCAATCCACAACTGATCGCCACTCTCCAGAGGTCCCAATGGTCCAATCTGGAATTCCCACTGACCAGGCATCACTTCAGCATTAACACCAGAAATACCAATGCCAGCACGAAGACAGGCTTCCATGTGATCTTCTACTATATCGCGACCAAAAACTTCATCAGCACCGACACCACAATAAAAAGGTCCCTGTGGAGCGGGGTAACCGCCATCAGGCCAGCCCAGAGGGGCGCGACCCTGAAAAAAAGTGTATTCCTGTTCAATTCCAAACCAGGATTCTTCGACTTCGTATTTTTTAGCTATTTCAACGAGGTGATCACGTTTGTTCGATTCGTGAGACTTTCCATCGGGGTAGGCCACTGCATTCATGACGAGAATATGATCGCCTCCGCGTATGGGGTCTGGATAGAAGGAAACCGGGTGCAATGAGCGATCGCTATCATGCCCCACAGCCTGATTGGTACTGGAGCCATCAAAGCCCCATTCTGGAATCTGGTCTAGTGATGTGATGGGTCCCTCAATAATTTTTGTTTTTGAACGAAGCTTGGATGTGGGTTTATGCCCATCAATCCAGATATATTCAGCTTTAATTTTTGCCACGAGAAAGACTCCTTACTGGAACGATTGATTTTTTGGTATCCCTGAGTATCATGACAGACAATTAACAAGCATATCAGTCAATTGTCAATAAATATTTAAGATGTTACAGGATATTGTTTAAATAATTAAAGTAAATATGGGGAAATGGTCAGAATAGTTCAGAATTGTCGAGGTCTATGCTATTAGCGTCTGGAGATCAATTGCAGTACTTTCTTTATAGGTAGATAGAACCAGGTTGGATTGTGTGCGATTAACTCCTGGCCAATTCTGGATTTCATACAGTAGATCTTCCAGGGCCTGTGAATTTCTGGCCCTGACCTTGAGAATGTGGGAGCCACCTCCGATGATGGAGTGACACTCAAGAACTGATTTCGAGCTGGCAGCTTTTTCAACAAATTTGTCATAGTGATCGGAGTGTTCACTGACAATAAAGACGAAGGCCGTGAGGTCTAGCCCCGCTTTTTTATGATCCAGTACTGTTGAATAACCCTTAATGAGGCCTTTTTCTGTGAGTTTTTTAATCCGCTCGCCAATTGCGGGGATTGAGAGTTGTACAACCCTGGCGATTTCGCTGGCTGTGGCGCGTCCGTTTTCCTGAAGTAATTCCAATATCTGGATATCGCGATCGTCTATCATATTAATCTCCTGAAATATTTTAAGTGCGGAGCAATATATCCTAAAATATTATTGAATTAAGGGAATAAGAAAGACAAATAGCTAAAAATCTCATCTTTTTACTTATAGTGATACACCGCAGAAAAGCATATTAAAGGCCTTGTTTTTAATCCTGGGATCACTTACTGAAATGTCGTTGAGTTGACACTTTATTTTGAATAATTGTCTAAATTTAGTACTGAAAAATGGATTCGTCTTTGGTCGAATAAAAATATGAATGGAGTTGGTATGAAAAAATCAGGTAGGTCAAGGCATCTCGTCATCGCCCTTGTCATAAGTTTAAATATGTTTGCATCAGCGGCTTTTGCTCAATACAGCGTGGGTCAGACCATTACCCAGGCTACCAGGGACAGGGTTGTGACTTTCTGTGCCAATGATGCTGGAAACATCTCCCTGGGGGAGTTATTGGCGCCAGAGGCCGGAGTTGTAACTCGTGTGGTCTGGCTGAATTTTTTTGAGTCCTGGTGAGGTAATTGCCGTGCGGAGGTTCCGCACCTGGAAGATTTTCACCAAGAACGAAACCATGAGGGGCTCTTGATTGTAGGGCTTGGAAATGATTTTAACTCTCTGAATTGTCAGGCCTGGGCAAACTTGGGAGCTACTTTTCCCATAGCTGATGATCGTGGTTCCAGTATCTGGAGTGATTTTGGTAACGGGACCATCCCAAGGAATACTATCATCGATACAGATGGTGTGGTTTGGTATAACTCAATTGGATTTAATGAATCTGCAATAACAGCGGTTCTGGATGACTTGCTATCAGTGACTGGGACGGTGGGTGAGACGGAATCTCCTGAAAAACACCAGTTGATATCAGTGTTCCCCAATCCCTTTAATGGAGAAACTCAGATTGAATTTGAACTACCTCGTTCAGGTATTGTGACCTTATCAATCTTTGATGGGAAAGGCAGTAAAGTACGGCAATTATTTGCTTCAAACTTTTCGGCTGGTTCACATCAGGTAATCTGGAATTCCAGAGATGACTCTGGCGCTGAGCTCCCAAGTGGTGTCTACATCGCCACCCTTGCCCATAATCGAGGGCTGGAGACGAGGAAAATCCTTTTACTTAAATAACAGTTCTCTCTTCAAATAATAGAACTAAATCCACGAAGAGGCTGTCTCATAACAAGAGATGGCCTCTTTTTATTTTTGCCACAGATTCGCACGGATTATCACAGATATAGTTAAAATCCAAGCTAAAGCATCATTTTCAAGTCACTGGAACCCAAATCATTTCACGGAGACAGCGCAATGACACTTTCCTCTCCCCCCAAAACTGTCTTCCACCATAGTTTCATCAGGAATAAAGGGAAGGCGTTGGAAATGATGTTGTTCATATGCTTTAAAGCTAGCTATAGAGGTATATGGGATTCTGCATGAACAACCATCATGTTAACAGTCATATATACAAGCACAATCCCATATACCTCTATACCCTATCACTCATAACAAAAAGAAAAGACCGCCCTTTTGGGACAGCCTCTTCTATGGAGGTAGGTGTACACATCACCGCTAACTAAATGGTAAATGGTTCCAGATTTTTCTGCTCAATATCTTTAAAATAACGATAGGTTCCATGTTTGAGCTCGTAGGTGGCATCCTCGTCACACACGACCATGGATTTTGGGTGCAATTGGAGGGCTGAAGATGTCCACATATGGTTGACGCCTTCTTCAATCATCTTATAAAGTGCTCTGGCTTTGGAGTGACCATTGACAATTAAAACGACCTCCAGGGAGTCAGTAACGGTACCGACACCAACGGTTAAAGCGAGTTTGGGGACCGACTCAATATCATTCCCAAAAAAACGGGAGTTGGCAATACGTGTATCGTAGGTCAAGGTTTTCACCCGTGTCCTGGAGTGAAGAGAGGAGCCGGGCTCATTAAAGGCGAGGTGCCCGTCCGGTCCAATTCCCCCCAGAAAAAGGCGAATGCCCCCAACTGATTTTATCTTGGCTTCGAAGGCATCACATTCGGCGACCAGATCTTTTGCATTCCCATCCAGGATATTGATGTTCTCCTCTGGAATACCAATGTGGTTGAACAGATTTTGTCGCATGAATGAATGATAACTTTCAGGGTGGCCCTCACGAATATTGACATATTCATCCATGTTAAAGGTGATGACGTTTTCAAAGGAGACACGGTCTTCTTTCACCAGCCTAACAACTTCCTTGTAGGTCCCAACCGGTGAGGATCCAGTGGGCAGTCCCAATACAAAAGGTTTGTCTTTTGTCGGGGCAAAATCGTTGATACACTTTGCAATATAATGGGCGGTCCAATTGCTCAGTCGATCATAATCGGGTTGAATAATAAGTCTCATTTTTTCTCCAGTTTATAAATTTTTCAAGATGCTCTGACTTCGGTCATAATTGCTTTCCATCGACTCTCTCATCTCATCTAATTGCTTTTTAAACGAGTTGGATTCGAATTTCCCCCGAACTTTATCAAAATCATCATCCTGGTGTCCATCAATGCCAAACCCGATTCTTACATTCCCCTCAAATTCCTTAGAGGCATCCATCTCTACCATATTGAGCAGTTTGTTCGAGGAGACCTTCCATTTTTCCAGGACGGTTTTAAGGTTTTCTGAGGTGATGGATTCAAAGCCGAAGACCTGTGGGATGGCCTGCTGAACCCAGGACCATTCATCCACTTCATAGCTGTCATGAATCTTTTGCAGCTCTTTTTGGAGAGAGACCAGTGTGGTCACTTCTCCAGCCTTAATTGCTTCGATTAATTTATTGAGTCTGGGTTGAGCGCACAGGAGGCCTGAGACATCAACCCAGTTGCTGTTGCCGTCCTCTGCGCCATCAATTGGAGCGGTCAAAGCCTTTAATTCCTTGGGTGGATTTGCAACCAGCCTGGCAACCAGGGCATCCCCTAAATATTTTTCTAGTGCCAGGCGGTAATAACGACTACAGGTTTTCAAGAGCAGACGCTTAATGAGAATGCCCTGGTGGCTAACATACTCCTGGCCTTTTGCTGCTTCAGCATATAAATCCAGAAGGATGGATTGTCCCTGCATCATTTTTTGGCCTGTGTAGGGTGAAAGCACTTCAAAATTGAGTTGATCCAGCTTATCTGAATTTTTACGTCCATCACGCGTTGGCCACTTCAAGCCATCACGCATGGTTCCTACCGTGAAAAAATTCATCCCTGGCACCAGGGTAGATTGACCACCATCCTCATTGACATAGGAGAAGGGGAAGTCAGAGCTGTCAAAATTGGCGTAGTGCTTGCCCATGATAGCTGAAAATGCCCCCACTCGCGATGGCCAGAGGAGATAGGAAGAGGAGCCGGTTTTGCTGCCTCGCTCTAGAATCCCCTGATGCAGCGGTCCCAACTTGTACATATGGTTTGATTGGTTGGTGCCGCTGCCAGCATTAAAGAAGGAAAACATGCCTGCAATCAGGAGTGTTGAGCGATGATGGGTTACGGTATAAGGACCACCAAAGATGGAGCAGACTTCACTATGGAATCCCTCCGAGTTACAAAACATGACTGAGTTTTCAGCTGAGAATTGCTTGCCAACTTTAGATGCTTCACCGATTAAAGTTGAGGCAAGCAGTGCTCCATCTGATACATGGGCACCCTTTTGAATGATGAAGTCTTTGGCAATCACGCCATCACCAACAAATGTGGGAGCTGCATGAGATGAGGCGATGGTGCCCTCTTTCAGGTTCTGAATACCCCTGAGGATGGCACCTTGTCCAATATTCACATTCACAATGTTCTGACAGTGAAATAATTTCGCCCCCTCACCAATAATAGCTCGATCGGAACGAACGCTTCCAGCATAATTCTCAGCGATTTGATCCAGGGCTTTGATCAGTTCAGCATCATGGCGATACATGGTTGAAAGATAGGCAGTCTGGGCACTTGTCATGGCTGTGATCTTGAGTTCACGGCCCCCGCCCTCGTTAAGGACTTCAATGGCATGACCGTTCCCGAAACTGGTTTCTCCCTGACATACAATGGACCCGACATTTTCCAGGAGCACATTGTCTTCAATAATCAGGTTGGAAAGCCAGCCATTGACGTTGGAAATATGGCAGTTGTCACCAATTATGACATTGTGGAGGTTGGCGTCAAATATTCCAGCATAGCGTCTAATACCATCGCGGGGTACGAACTCCCCATCGAGGCTTCCAATTCGAACCTCCCCTCGAAAAATGGTTCCAGCGATACGTGTGGGGTCAAAGCCTTTGGTTACTTTCACCTTGGGCCAGCTTCTTGACCAGCAGCCATTTCCTTTCAGGATTTTAATGGCTTCCGGGGTTAAGGCTAAATAGGCTTCAGCATTCATAATGGTTGACTCCAGTGGCTATCCCTCAGCCAAAACCTTGTCGATAAACCCAACAGCATCGCCTACAGTTTTTACACCGAGTGCAGCATCCTCATCCATTTCAATGTCAAACTCTTCTTCAAAAGCGGCCACAAGTTCAATGGATTGCATGGAGTCAGCACCAAGATCCTCTACAAATCGTGAGGTATCCTGGACTCGTGAAGCTTCAATCTTTAACAGCTCAGCGGCGACAATCTTAATTCGATCTATAGTTGACATAGTTTATCTCCCGATTTATCAATGTTTTTTTGTGGTTAGTTTGAAAGTATCTCGAGCAATGGCCAGTTCCTCATTGGTTGGGATAATCATGACCTTGATTCTAGATGTGGTTCCTTGAATTTCACCTGCCACCCCTGCATGAACTTCATTTCTCATTTCGTCAATTACGACACCTTGTTGATCCATGTCTGACAGAATTCGATGGCGCATGGCGGCACCATTTTCGCCGATACCTCCAGTAAAAACGATGGCATCAACACGGTTTAGCACAGCCATATAAGCACCGATATATTTTTTTATACGATAGGCAAAAATATTAAGAGCCAACTCTGCTCTATCATCTCCACCATCGGCTTTTAATTCAAGATCACGGACATCATTGGAACTCCCAGAGACCCCGAGGAGACCAGATTGCTTGTTAAGCAGGATATCCAGGCTATCCGTGTCATAGCCTTTGCGATTGAGATAGAAAAGAATACCGGGGTCCAGATCACCACTGCGGGTTCCCATAACAAGACCCTCCAGCGGAGTGAGTCCCATGCTGGTATCAACGGAGTGACCATCTCTAATGGCAGCAATTGAAGATCCATTTCCCAGATGGCAGGTAATCAGATTTACAGAGTATTTATGCATTCCCATCATCTGGGCTGCCTGTCGAGCTACATATTGATGGGACATACCATGAAAACCGTAGCGTCTGATCTGGTATTCAGAATACAACTTCTCCGGCAGGGCATAGCGGTAGGCCACCTCAGGAATACTATGGTGAAATGCTGTATCGAAACAGGCAACCTGAGGAATATCACCAAACATGCGCCGGGCTTGTTGTATTCCAGTCAAATTGGGAGGATTATGAAGAGGGGCTAGCTCAAATACAGCTTCAATACCTTCCTCCAGTTCATCATCTATAGGCATAGATCCACCAAAGCTTTCCCCTCCATGAACCACACGATGCCCGCAGGCATTGATTTCAGATAGAGAATGAATGACACCACTTTCGGGATTGAGAAGCATGTTTTTGATGACTGCAAATCCAGCGGGGTAGTCAGCGATTCCCTGATTTTTTTCGATCTTACCCCGAGGTGTTTTTAGGGAAGCAAAAGCATCTTCGGATCCCACACGCTCAACCAGTCCTTCAGCCAGAACATTTTCTTGAGGCATGTGAAAGAGTTTGAATTTTATGGAAGAACTCCCGCAATTAAAGACTAGAATTTTCATGAAGAGCTATCCCCTGGCCTGGACTGATGTGATAGCCGTAACAGCGATGAGGTCATCAACGCTGGCTCCACGACTCATGTCATTGACGGGCTTTGCAAACCCTTGAAGTATTGGTCCGATAGCCTTGGCATTGGCCATATATTGGACCAGCTTGTAACCAATATTTCCTGAATCAAGATCTGGAAAGATCAACACATTGGCCTGGCCAGCTACTGTGCTTTCCTTGACCTTTTTTGCAGCCACACTAGGAACGATGGCTGCATCAAGCTGTAGTTCACCATCCATGTCAAATTCAGGCTTGATCTTTTTAGCAATATCAAGCGCTTCAAGCACCTTGTCTGCATCCTCATGTCCTGCAGAACCCTTGGTTGAGAATGAAAGAAAGGCGATTTTGGGATCTATCCCCAGGAGGGCTTGGGCATTTGTCCCAGAGGCGATAGCGATCTCAGCCAATTGTTGGGCGGTGGGTTGAATGTTCACTGCTGAGTCTGCGAACAGAAAGATCTTATCCTTTTCACCCTGAAATTCAGGGATAATCATGATGAAGAAACTACTTGGGGTGGAGAGTCCTTCCTGAAAACCCACAGTAAGCGTTGCAGTTTGGATCACAATGCTGGTGGCAGTGGCCACACCTGCTACCATCCCATCGGCTGCACCCTGACTCACCATCATGCCGCCGAAGGAGAGCGGTTTGCGAACCAGCTTTTGAGCAATGGCTTGACGGAGACTTCGTTTGTTGGCATAAATTTGAGAATAGGTTTCCAGACGTGAATCGTTTTTACTGTCAATGATTTCCATACTGCCAAGATCGCAATGATGCGCTTTGGCCACAGTGCGAATTTGTTCTGGATTCCCAATCAGAATGGGGCGTGCGATCTTCAGCTCCTGCACCTGCACCACAGCTTTTAAAATCCGTGGATCACTCGCTTCAGGATATACAATACGGGCGGGATTCTTCTGTGCCGTTGCAGTGAACTGATCAATGATATTCATAGTTCAACCTCAATGTTCAAATATTGGGAATAGAATAATATTTATGGGCAATTAGATCAAGTATTAGTTAGTAAAGATTACAAACTAATTAAGATTGATTATACGCCTTAAAATCCTTGTATATGATGAAATATTCTGTTAAAAAGTAACCCAGATTTCAATTTAGAGAAACCAGGGATGGATCAATTTTTGAAACAAAATATTTTTTATGTAAAAGAGTTGTCATGAACCAGAGCCCCAAATCATCTATTGCCGCATTTTTCGATTTTGATGAAACCCTTCTGGCTGTTGATAGTGCTACTATAGGATTCAAGGTTCTCAAGGATCAAGGCTATCTTTCAAAGACATTCATCCTGAAATTGCTTCTTGGTGTACTCCTCAAAAAGCTTGGGCTGGTTGATGAGCAATACATGGCACGAACATTTCTGAGTTTTTACAAGGGTCGCCAGTTTCAACTCTTTGTTGACTCAGCCCAACCTTTTTATGAGGAGCATCTTGCGCCTAATTTATCAGTTGATGTGACCCAAAAGTTACGCTGGCACCAGGAGCAGGGACATCAAACTGTGTTGGTGACTGGCTCCATTGACTACTATCTCAAACCGGTGATGGAAGCTCTCAGTATAGACCATTTATTATGTACTCACCTGGAGGTGGATGCACATGGAATCCTTACAGGGAGACCAGCGGGGCAGGTGTGTGTTGGAGAGGCGAAGGTGACGCTGGCAAATGATCTGGCGAAAGACCATGGCATTGATTTTTCCCAATCCTATGCCTATGGTAATTCAGAGAATGATATCCCTATATTAAAGCATGTGGGCTACCCTGTTATTGTCAATCCCACCAGAGGATTGGCGCGTTACGCTAACAGACTCAAATGGCCAAGTCTATAAAAGGGATATGTTGATCAATCAATTGAGGATTGTTACCACCTATGTCTAAGCTCTCAGATCAAATTCTCAACGAATTATTAGAATTGGGTGATCCTGAAAGAGCCAGCCATTCCCAACGGTTTTTCAAGACAGGCAAAGGCGAGTATGGCGAAGGTGACATCTTTCTTGGCATTAAAGTACCACATTTACGGGCCCTGGCCAAAAGGCATAAACAGGCCAATAGGCTGGATGCTCTTGAATTACTCCATTCCAAGTACCATGAAGCCCGACTCACGGCCCTATTTCTACTGGTAAATCTATATAACCATGGCGATGCCTCAGAAAAAAAACAGATCTATGAGGATTACCTCAAAAATATACCATACATCAACAACTGGGACCTGGTAGACAGCTCCGCGCTTCAAATTGTGGGACACTATCTTTTTGATAAAGAACGTTCCCATCTTGAAATATTAGCCAGATCAAAAGACCTCTGGGAGCGGAGAGTAGCCATCATATCCAGTTATTATTTTATCCGGCAATATGAATTCCAGGACACGCTGACCCTTGCAGAAATTCTGCTCCATGATCAAGAAGATCTCATTCACAAGGCCGTGGGTTGGATGTTGCGGGAAGTGGGTAACAAGAGTAGACCCACAGAAGAGACGTTTCTTCAAAAACATTACCTCTCTATGCCGAGAACCATGCTGAGATATGCCATCGAAAAATTTCCCGAGGAAAGACGTCAGGCATATTTAAAAGGAGAATTATAGACGTGCAGCCGAGGAGCATAAAGCAGATATTGTTCGTCTTGGGGCTCATAGTTTCAATTGGTGGAATGTCATTTACTGACGAAGATAAACCATGCGGCCGTGCACATGGAGATCAGTTTCTCCGTGACATGCAGCCAACCCCAGAACAACAGAAAATTGATATCAGATATTATGGATTAAATCTTGATCTTGATATAGCAACCACATCAATGGAAAAGGCTTTTGTGGTGAAATTTGTAGTGGTAGATACCAGTCTTGAGACCATTGAACTTGATTATTCCACAAACAATCCCGGGGTGGGAAATGTCACTGTTAATCTGGTTATTCTGGATGGCGACACAGTGACCTATACGCATACCAATGATATGTTGTCAATTCCACTTCAATCAACCCCGGTTTTGAATGCACTCATGACGCTGGAAATATTTGCTGAAGCTGGACCTGGAAGTAACCAGGACAACTATGGTTTTAACTGGGACTACGAAATGGGCCAACGGGCAATCTGGACCAGCTCCCAGCCCTATAACGCCAGGGATTGGTGGCCTTCAGTAGATTATCCCAGAGATAAGGCTGATTCCGTGGATATTGTGGTGACTATTGATGATTACATGACCGTGGCTTCGAATGGTCGTCTTATTAGCAAGATTGATAATGGTGATGGCACAAAAACCTGGCATTGGCATGTTGGACACCCCATCGCCACATATCTGGTTTCACTGTCCATCTATGAATTTTATGTCTGGGGTGACATTTATGTAGATGCCAATAATGATACCTTACCTATTGAGTTTTATACTTACAGTCACCCTGATAATCCCAACCCATCCTATATGACCACCAACTATCTACTCTTGCCGGAGATGATTAGTTTGTATGAAAGCCGGTTCGGGCCCTATCCTTTCATGGATGAAAAATATGGTCATGCAGAATGGGGTGAAAACTGGGGGTTGGAGCATCAAACCCTGACCTCCATGGGTGACCCCACTGAAAGACGAGTTGCTCATGAATTAGCACATATGTGGTATGGAGATATGATCACCTGTCATAGTTATCATCATATCTGGCTCAATGAAGGTTTCGCGCGTTATGCTGAGGCTTTATGGTGGGAAGCACATTATGGATCCTCTGGCTACCGTGAAAAAATGGCATCTTTCGAGTATTATGGAGGGGGAACCATCTATGTGGAAGACCCGGAAAATGAGTCCATATTTGGTCTGAATTTATCCTATAACAAGCCGGCTTGGGTATTGCATATGTTGAGACATATTGTTGGTGATGATACATTTTTTGAAATTCTCCAGGCCTACGCTGATGATCCACAATTCAAATACGGGACCGCAACAACTGAAGGTTTTGAAATGGTTGTGGAAGAAGTCAGTGGGCTCGATTTCACCAATTTTTTCCAACAATGGATTTATGGTGAGAGCTTCCCCCAGTATCGTGTTTATCGTGAACAGAATGGTACGGATCTTCTGGTGCAAACCACCCAATGGGGATTATCATTTGATCTACCAGTGGATTTTCGAATTGTGACAACAGGATCTGTCATTGATACGGTTTTACCAATTAGCGAACATTCCATGACCTTTCATTTCGACCTCCCCGCTGGTGAAATCGTCACCGACTTGATTGTGGATCCTGATGACTGGATTTTGAAGTCGACGGCATATTTGGTGGGCTTGACCGATGATCAACCGACTATTCCTCTGGGTTTTGAGCTTGGGCAAAATTATCCAAATCCCTTCAATCCATCAACTTCGATACCTTATAGTCTGGACGAGCAAACCACTGTTAGAATGAGCATTTTTGACCTTCAGGGCCGAGAAGTGAGTCAATTGCTAAACACCTCTCAGAGTGGTGGTCGTTATACCGCTAATTGGAACAGTGAGAATAGCGAGGGGCATCCAGTTGAGGCAGGTGTCTACTTTTGTAGACTGGAAACTGACTCCCACACAGCGATTACGAAATTACTCCTGGTGAGATAGTACTAACAAATGGAAACAATCGACCTCACTCCCATAGCCTATGTATCCAATGATCGGTATCATCTGGAGGATGATGATTGGGGTGAAGTTATCTCAGAAATTCATCTTCGAGAGGATCTCTCTGCAGAATTATTTATGGGGCTGGATACCTTTTCACATGTTGAGATTATCTTTGTTTTTCATCGCATCCCCGCTGACAAGAAAGTGCCAGATTCAAGGCACCCCCGCGACAACCAGGCTTGGCCAAAACTTGGATTGTTAGCTCAGCGTTCCTCTTATCATCCCAATCCAATTGGACTGTGTGCAGCAAAAATCTTAAAAGTTGTTGGAAGCGTTCTCACAGTGCAGGGCCTGGATGCTGTAGATGGTTCGCCCATCCTGGATATTAAACCCGTTTTTCAAGAGTTTATTCCCGGAGATACAAAACAGCCCCAATGGGTCTCAGAACTTCTTAAAAATTATTGGAAAAAATCCAGGAAGTCCTGAGATATTTGGGTCAAGCTTAAAGCCCTACTCCCATAATAAAGCGCAGCAAGCGATCTGCTCCAGCATCCTCTGAACCCGGGACCAGCAGCCCCAGGGCAAACCATAAATCCTTTTTTCCATGTGAGAGGGTTGGACCCCAGTAGAATTGATCAGCGTCGCCCTTGATCTCAAGACCCAGACTTAGGAGGGGGTGAATCCGATAACTGAGACCTGCGGTATATTCAAATTCAATCTCGGTTTCCTCGTCGTCAAACTCAAATTCTATAACGGGGTTGAGTGAAATGTTGAGCTTTTCAAAATCTCGAGCCAGAATGAGTTTGGTTTCAAGGGCAGAGTGATCAAAGGCTGCATTATCCTTGTATTCCAGATAGATCAGTGGATTCAGGGGCCAGCGACCTTTTTCACCGAGTCTAAAGCGCATTCTCAGCTTAAACCCATCATAAGCAATGGGTGAGACATGGGTCTGCTTGAATTTTTGATAGATACCCACATCAAACCAATCATTCATTCCGATTTCATATTCATACTGTAAAGTGGTTGTGGCCTGTCTACCTGAATCTGTATCGAGATGTGAGAACTCAGTATAGGATTCCAACTCAGCTTCACCGCGAGGCAGGGTTTGGTATTCGTAGGTCCAGACATAACGCCTCCCATCCGCCTGGAGATTTGCAGCCAGCAGGAGAGAGGAAAGAAGTACCAGTGATTTTATGTTCATTTTTATCCTTTAGATATAATTGTTATTGACATGCATCAAGTATATGCGAATAAGTCTCAATTGCAAAACATTATTTCATAAGCTTTTACTAAAACACACTGGGCGTGATCAAACCTTTGTCTGGATAGTCTATTAAACGATAGTTTTGATTAGTTTGTATTGCACAAAAGCTCGACTTTGGCTTGTTCGCCAAAAATGAGCAACTGATCTGAAGATTGAAGCTTGTCATTCACATCTGGAATGATATCCCGTTCCTTGTTTGATTCAGCTCGCCTGATTAATAAAATATCCACACCGTAGGATTGACGGACATTTAGCGAACGTAAGGACTGATTGATAAACGCTGAGGGGACGTTGATCCGCGCCAGAAAAAAGCCGGGAATCACTTCAGATTTTTCATGATACTGTCTGTGAATATATTTCATTGAAGTGGCCATGGCTTTGGCTGATTCTGCATGGATCAACAACTCCTGATACTGGTGTACGATGGAGGTTCGCTCCACTTCACCCTGGAGCATTTGGTTCTCATCAACAACGGGTAAGGCTTCCAGATCCATTTCGATCATTTTTCTCAGAACCTCATGAATGGGCGTCTCATCGTGTATGACCTCAAACTTTTGATTCATCATGTCCTTTACTGTGACATGGTCTGGAATTTCTTCATGGTGATTCAAATACCGGCGCATGGCTGAGTGAGTGATGATCCCAATAAGTTGGCCGACGTCATCTTTAACATAAGTATTCAAGGCAGAGCTGGTTGACAGCTTTTCAAGAAGCTCCTGTAGTGTCATGGACTCAGGCACCGTATCTATGATCTTCTTTTTTAAGTCATTTACGCTGATTTTATCAAGAATATTGATGTCTTTTCCACCGTAAATATCAATTCCCCGCCTCTGCAGCTTCAGCGTGTAAATGTTTGAACCCTTAAGCAGTCTTGATGAAATCACCATGGCAATGATGCTGGTAATCATCAGAGGTAAAATGACTGTATATTCCTTGGTCATCTCGAAGATGATTAATACAGCAGTAACTGGAGCATGAGTCGTTGCCGCAACCATGGCAGCCATTCCTACCAGTGCATAGGCACCACTAGTGGCAGTAATTTCAGGGAAAAGCATATGGATTACACCACCCATTGCACCTCCCAGCATTGATCCTATGAAAAGAGAAGGAGCAAAAACACCTCCAGAGGCACCAAATCCCATGGAAAGGCTTGTTGCAAAAATTTTGGCCAGGACCAAACCAGCCGCAAGGGCTAATCCAATATTGCCGCTTAACACCTTATCCATGGTTTCGTAACCAACACCTAAAATTTCTGGGAGATAAATAGCGACAATACCGAGAAGAGCGCCACCCAGTAAGCCCTTAAGAGCAACTGGAGCTTTCCAACTATCGAAGAGGTCTTCCGTCTTGTAGAGTGAACGCACAAAAATCCAGGCTACCACACCGGTGGCAAGACCCAAGATGATATAAAATATTATTTCTACGGGAGAGTGGAGGGTGTAAGTCGGGGGAACAAAGGCCGGAAAATTCCCATACAGGGCTCGGCTAATGACAGTACCAAAAACCGATGCGATAATGATGGGGCCGATTGCTGCGGCACTAAAATCACCAAGAATGACCTCTGAAGCAAAAAGAGCTCCGGCAATGGGGGCATTAAAGGTTGCTGCAATTCCAGCCGCAGCACCACAACCGATAAATGTTTTCATCCTTCTAACGGAAACCTGGAATACTTGACCAATAGTTGAGCCAAAGGCAGAACCAATCTGAACAATGGGACCTTCACGACCGACTGAAGCACCCGTTGCGATGGACATGGCGGAAGCAAATGCTTTGATGATCACCACACGCATACGAATAAACCCATTTTGAGTTGCCACCGCATTCATAACTTCTGGCACGCCGTGACCCTTTGCTTCAGGTGCAAAATGCATGACAAACCAGGCAACCAGGGCACTACCGAATGCCGGGATTCCGATTTTCAAGTAAAGAGGAGCCGCCTTGACAACATCGATTAAGGAACCGTCTCCCCACAGAGTAAGACGGAAAAATTCAATAAGCGTTCTAAATCCTGCGGAAATCACACCAGCAAAAACACCAATAAGCATGGCAATAATAATCACAAATAGTTGATCAAATGACTTAATCTTAAATAAAGCATTCTGCAGGAGGACGTATCGGGATCGTCGATGATTCAGACGTCTGCGAAGTTTTCCAATGCGTTCCGTATTCAGAGGGGTAGACAAAAGCTTAAGACTGTCCTTTCTTAAAACTCAATAATTGCGAGTCATGCTAATTAAACCAAGAGTTTGCCCATTACAAGGATTGGTCTATCAAATATTTGGGATTATTTTGATTTTAAGGTATGATTGTCGATTGTACTTCGTGAGTTTGATAAAATCATTATCTTTTGGCAGCTCTCGGAGGTGTTTATGAAAGCAATGCTTATCGTTATTTTAATTTTTCTCACATCAAGTGATTTAATAGCTCAACAGCAAGACACTCTAAACAATCGATCTTCATATAAAAAGGCCTGGGATGCTGCCAATGCCAATGGCAAAATAAGCAGCGAAGAACGGGTCCTTCTTGATATTATGGTTGAATCTCTACTCCTGTCCACAGACAGCAGCCAGGTGTGGGAACAAAGTTGGAAGCCCCATTTTAATAAAACCCTGGATCAGTCTGGTCGCTGGCCCCTGGTGCTGCAAAATATCGTGATTGGCTCGGGCTTGTACGGTTGGGGTATACCCTATGTGCTGGATGCTGAGGATGGACGATGGTATGTCGGTGGTGTTATGGTTTCAGCCGGGGGAGCCTTTTATCTCACCTACAAATACACCAGGGACATGGAAATGACCCATGCTCGTACCCAGATGATGAGATACGGTTCATTGTTGGGCTTGCGCTATGGCCTGGGATTAAATCAATTGTTGGATCTGGATAGTGGTGATGGCGAGGACAGAGAAACACTCTGGATGTGGATGCTCATGGCCTCACTGCCAGCCGGTCACTATGGTGGTGAGATTCTCTTTGATAAATATGAACCCAGCAATGGTCAGGCCTGGGCCTGGACCATGTGGACTGGTGTATCTGGTGTAACTGCCCGACTTATCTATAATGTGGTCAATGAAGTCCCTGACAATAGATACAATGATGAGTATGAACAATGGAAGAAGAATAAAACCTTGGTCGAACTCTTGTCATATCCTCTTGGAGCTTACTATGGATATCGGCTTACCCATGAAAAGCAATACACCTTCGGGGACGCTCTTATGCTCCTTCAAGGCTGGGGTTTTGGCTATTTTAATACCATGATGCTCCAATCCATTCTTTTTGATGGTGGAGATGAGGATACTTTTTTTATGGTGGCTGGTCTGGGAGCCATCGGAGGCGCCTTTGCGTATGATCACTATATCCAGAACGATGACTTTAGCTTTGGGCAATCGACTCTCATGTTGCTGGGTTCAGCTTCAGGGACCTTTTTTGGTTTTGGGACAGCAATCCTGTTAGACGTGACAGATAAGGAACCAATGCTATCCATGGCCATTGCTGGTTATGGCGCAGGGACATGGTTGACTCGAAAAATTCTAGAAATCGAACCAAATGGGAGTCTGGCACAGTCAGAGTCCACCCGCATGTCAATAACACCAACTGTGATACCATCTTTTGGGCCAGATAAAAAGGTGACGCTTTTACCAGGTATAGGTTTGAACATCACATTCAAATAATTATTCCCATATATAGGTGCATCGTATCATCCTAAATTGAGGGATGCTCAACCCCCAGCCCTATACCAATAAACCCCGTGCCATTATCCATCTCGATCTGGATGCATTCTTCTGCTCAGTTGAAGTCCTGAGAGATCCTTCTCTGGCTGGTAAGCCAATTGTGGTGGGAGGTCGGAGTGAAAACAGGGGGGTGGTCGCAGCAGCATCTTACCCAGCCCGGGAATATGGGATTTACTCCGCCATGCCCATGATTGAAGCCAGCAGACGGTGCAAAGATCTTGTGGTTATTTCATCTCAGCATGGTATGTATCGAATGTACTCGAAAGTGATTATGGGTATTTTAAGAGCAGAATCTCCAATCATACAACAGGTCAGCATTGATGAAGCCTATCTGGATCTCAGTGATGAGATTAATCAATGGGTTGAAGTCACAGAGATTGCCCGCAAGATTCAATTAAAGATATCCAGGGATATTGGACTATCTGCTTCGGTAGGCGTTGCTACCAATAAGATGATCGCTAAAATCGCATCAGACTTCCAAAAACCCAATGGCCTCACCGTGGTTCCGCCAGGTACCGAAATCGACTTTCTGGCTCCCCTGCCTGTGAAGAAAATTCCAGGCATTGGTCCCAAAGCGAATGAACGTCTGGCCAAGTATGGAATATACACGATTGCAGATATGGCAGTCATCAAGGAAGATGTCCTGAAGCAGCGATTTGGTAAAATGGGTGAGGCCATGAGCCGGTGGTCTAAGGGAATCGATGATCGTCCCGTTCACGAAGATCATGAAACAAAATCCATTAGTACTGAGCGAACCTTCTCAAAAAACATTGAAGATCAAACCGAGTTATTGGAAATTGTAGAAAAATTAAGTTTCAAAGTTGGGGAGCAGCTAAAAAAGAAAAAATTCATGGCTGCCACCATCACCATCAAGATTCGCTATGCAGATTTTACAACCTTTACCCGACAACACACGGTTCCAGAACCCCTGGATGATGGTTTTGAAATCTTCAGAATTGCCAGGAAGTTACTGGTTAAAAATTGGATGCCCGGGGAGCCAGTACGCCTCTTGGGTGTCGGTGGATCACACTTCAGTGAACCACATGGTCAATTATCATTGGGGTTGGATGTGTAACTCAAAGCGAGGATTCGAATCCTCGCCTGGAAGTATCAATTAAACTTGTGAATATCTAAAACACTCCTCGAGATGGTCATTCACCATACCCACAGCTTGCATATGTGCATACACCACTGTAGTCCCCAAGAATTTGAATCCACGCGTCTTTAAATCTTTGGCAATGGTAGTGGATAGGTCGGTGCTGGCAGGAATATCATCTAGAATCTTAAACTGATTTGTGAGTGGCTTTCCATTTGAGAACCCCCAGAAATACACGCAGAAACTGCCAAACTCCTCAATAACTTCAAGATAGCGTTGAGCATTATTAATCGCGGCCCTGATCTTGAGCTGATTTCTTACAATACCTTTATCCTGGAGTAGCTCCTGAACTTTATCCTCGCCGAAAAGCGCCACTTTTTTAAAATCAAATTCTGCAAAGGCTTTGCGAAAATTATCCCGCTTATTGAGCACGATTTCCCAACTCAGTCCTGCCTGGAATGATTCCAATATGAGAAATTCAAACATTTTTTGATCATCTCGTACAGGAACACCCCATTCTTCATCATGATATTTAACATAGGTTGGCTTGTTGAGTGGTACCCAACCACAGCGAGTTTTGTCAGGCATAGGAGTCCCTTCAGATTTAGCGTGTTATTTTAACAAAATGACCTTTTTCGATTGTATCATACCGCCAGATTTGACCTGTATGATGTAGATACCTCCAGGGACTCCATCAGCGTGAAACGGAATCTGCCAGCGACCAGCTGGGTAAGGCTGATTGACAAGGTTGGTGACAATTCGTCCCCGGATATCATAAACATTTAGTTCAACATGAGCTTTTTCAGCTAATTCAAAACCTATTTGTGTTGTGCTGTTAAATGGGGAGGGAAAGGGATTTAACAATCTCAGTGCCACAGGTAAATTTTGTGGACCAGAATTCAATTGAACCGACAATCCAAAATAGGATAGGATTGAGGTGGTCAATTCAAGTTGCTCAGTTCCATTGTAAATGGTTTCGAAAGGGATACCCAGAAGCACGACCTGCCCTTCGCTGGAGCCATTACCAAAAATTCCAGTATAGGCCGTCGCTGCAATCATATCGTTGGAATATCTCAGAACAGCTTCGGATCCTCCCGATGTCTGGAAGGCGTCAGGATAGTTTTCTTCGTAGACACCACCATTACCATCATCATAATGTAAAGCCAGCCCTTCAAAAGGAGTCCCCACTACACCGGTGATCGTATAACTTTCGGAATCATCAGCCTCATAAGCCGCTTTGAGGTAATCGTGAAAGAAAGATTGGTCTGCAGTGTTTCCTTGAGAGTCCAGATCCCAGGCAATTTCCGACCCGGAAGCGAATAACTTTCCACCTCCTCTGAGATAGGCCTCAATAATGTCCTGCTCCTGGTCTGAAAAAGTCTCACGAATAGTACTCTCATCTCCCAGCAACCAGAAAACCGCTGTGTAGTCAATCAGATCTACAGAACCAGCCAGCACTGCATCATTATCAGCCGTCTCATAGGAATAGTTGAAATGACCCAGAGACCTGGCCATATCAAGTGCAAAATCATGATAGGGAAAAGGATAACTCCCCGTCGTGCGATCGAAGCCATCAATGATCAACAGGCGTTCATTTGACCCCTTCTGGGCTGAGGCATAGGCATCAGAAGGATAACTTTCTGTTGGGGGGGTGTTGTCGCTCACCGATCGAAAGCACCAAGCCAGTGACAGGTCAGTTGAGGGGAATGCTATTGAGGTTTGATCAACGGAAAGTAGACCATCTGTCACAGCTTCCCAGTCCTGCACTTGAAAAACATCTTTCTGGTAGAGCTGAACCCCCTGGATGCCAGCAGTATCAGACAAGGTCCAGGAAATTGTCGTGCTGTCAGACGTCGTAACGCTGCCCACGACGGGCCTGTCAATTGTGGCCGGCATTCCTTCCATATTGATATAATATCGGGGCTGGTAGTCAGCAAGTTGACTGATGGTATAGGATTGATAGTGGGTTATCCAACCACCTCCAGCTTCAACTGCGAGAATAGTACCATTGGTGTTCCACAGCACAGTTAACCGAACATGACCTACTTTGTGAATGGCATCACCGGGTCGTAGATCATACCAGGAACCCAGAGGCAAGGTAATCAGGGGTTGATGATTGCTCATCATATAGGTTGAGTAGTGTTGTGGCATGTTCCAACACCTCGAAACAAAACCGGAGCAGTCAACTCCCACAGCATAAGCGCTAACATCTGATGTTTCCATATCTCCAGCATACTTACCATTTGCCAGACCAGTTACATATCCATCGATGGTTGAGAAACCACCCCACTGGTAAGCCATGCGTTGATTTTGACCCACCTGAATCCAGGTTGGTGTCTGGATGGCATGCCCAGCAGGGTCATTAATAACGCCATCTGTGAGATTCTCTGGACCAGCTGTCCAGATCAATGTAACATAGGTATCAGCAGTGTTCAGAGCTTCTTCGCGACCGACAGGCGGGAAGTCCAGGCGATCGAGTTCTAGGGACCCAGCGCTTTTTTCATCATGCCTTTCCCCGGGGAGTCGGTTGTCTCCCTGGAAAGGGCGGGGATGAATATTATGGAATTTCTGGGGTAGTGAAAATTGCAGGAGAGGAGTATCACCTGGACGGGAGAGGTCCCATCCCAAAAGATGGATTCCGTCTGTGGTTGTGAAAAGACCAAAGAGAGTGCCATTTTTATCCAACTGGAACTCCCGCGTAACGGGGACATGCTGTGTGTGGGGTATCTCCAGAATCATTAACAGTTTACCAGAAGCATCAATAATGAAGACCTCTCGCTTGAGAATCAGCGGGTTTTGCTCCAGAAGGGTTTCCAACAGCAAGTAATGATGACCTTTTTCAGTTGACCCAAGGTATTGACCTGAACCCCAGATGCCTCTCTCCGGTTGAAAAGAAGCCAGTGCTACTTCATCCAGCAGGAAATCCATCTCCGAACCAGACTGTCTAACCAGACGCCCATATTCACCGCTGAGGTTTAATTTTCCCATATGCGTATCTCGGGTCGATACTGTGGGTAATAGTGTTTCTGAAAGCCCCAGCAAAATGGCTGGTGTATTTTTACTAGACCTTAATAATCGGCTATTAGGTCGCATATCCAGGTGGTTTACCCAGGTAATTGGTCCACTTTCACTTGACATATCATAAATTTGCTTCACATCCATGAAATACAGAAGCTCGCCCATGGGACTAAGTTGAAAGTCTAAAGCCTGAATATGATCACTCCTATGCCAAATACTCAAGGTTTGGTCTGAATATTTCAGGATTTGCCCTGTATTTGAGGTGAGCAGGTAGTAGTTGTCGCCAATTACCTGGAATGATTCAACACTTTCCCATCCAAATGGTGTTTCTGTAAGTTTGATCTGACCTTTATCAACTCCCCAGGGCAGGAATAAAAGTTCGCTGGGTGTATTCGCGGCAAAAGTGGTCTGGAAGAGCAGTTGCATAAGGAGCGCTGATGTGATTGTTCTTTTCATAGGGTGGTTTGATCAGTCAATATCCATTTCTTCCAGTATTTGTTGAGGGCTGATGGGAAGATGTTTTACCCGCACTCCCACGGCACTGTATACTGCATTTGCCACTGCTGGAGCAGGGGCATTTATGGGGATTTCAGCTACGGCCTTGGCGCCATAAGGACCTGTTGGTTCATGGGATTCTGCAAAACGTACAACTAACTCAGGCATGTCCTTAGCCGTGTAAATATGGTAGCTGTTGAAATCCAGATTGATGGGACGGCCCTTTTCGTCGAAGGGCATGAATTCTGAAAGTGTCATTCCCAGGGCCTGCGGAATACCACCCTCGATTTGACCCTCAGCCATTTTAGGATTTATAATCTGACCAGCATCTGTCACCGATACGATCTTGATTACTCGCACCGTTCCAGTCAGCGTATCCACTTCCACCTCTGCAAAGGTTGCATTAAAAGGTGGGGGAGAATCGTAGCTCATATAGGAGGCGGTACCCATAATCTGCTTTTGCTCATCCGTGTAAAAACTTTTTGTGCAGATATCTTCGAATGACATTTGCTTACCCTCCTCACCTACAACAAAGGTGCCCTCAATTTCTGCCTTATCATTGTCAAGCAGGAGTCTTCCCTGATCCAGGATCATAGTTTTACAATTTTCAGCTGCCTTTTTTACTGCTGACCCAGATATATAGGTGGTACTTGATGCATAGGCACCGGTATCAAAAGGGGTCATGTCAGTATCTGATGAATAGACAATAATCTTCTCAACTGGAACACCTAAAACTTCCGCTGCAATTTGAGCCAGTGCAGTATCAGATCCGGTTCCAATATCTGTAGCTCCAACCTGTAGGTTAAAACTGGCATCTTCATTCATTTTGATAAAGGCCGAGCCCATGTCAATTCCAGGGATTCCCGAGCCCTGTCCTGCAACGGCAACGCCTATACCTCTTCTGTATCGGCCGGTTTGCTTTTCAGCTCTGAGTTGCTCCCAACCACTAAGCTCCCGTCCCTGTTTCAGACAAGCCGCTACTTCGGTACTATAAAGGACCATGGGAAAACCTTCACGTCCCTCACCCAAAATCTTGGCTATGGGTATATCATCACCGATCTTGAATATGTTTTTCAGACGCAACTCAATGGGGTCAATATTCATTGCATCGGCAGCCTCATCCATGAGACTTTCCAGAGGGAAGAATGCCTGGGGTGCTCCATATCCGCGGTACGCACCACCTATGGGCAGATTGGTATAAACTCCGTCTCCATTAACTCGAATGCTGGGCGCTTTATACATGCTCAATGCTTTTTGTGCTGTGACTGACATGACTGTGAGGGCATGAGGACCATAGGCACCACAATTCTCCAGAATATTTAAGTCAATGGCTGTTAAGGTTTGATTTTTATCAAAACCCAGCCGGAAAGTCACTACCTCGGGATGTCGTAATCGAGCAGCAAAAAGTTCTTCTGCTCTGGTGTATTCAATGCGAGCCGGTCTGCCAGTTTTCAGGGTAACAGCAGATACTAATTCCTCATTGAGGATTTCCTGTTTCCCTCCAAATCCACCACCGATACGAGGTTTTATTACTCGAATCTTACCCACAGGGATGCCCAATACTTCGGCAACAATGCGTCGCACATGAAATGGAACCTGGGTGGAGGTTCGGATGACCAGACGGTTATTTTCATCCAACCAGGTCAATGAAATATGGGGTTCGATGGAAGCCATTTGAACAAAGGGTGTGCTATACGTGCCTTCGAATACATGTGCAGAAGCATCCAAAGCTTTATCCACATCTCCCAATTCAGCATCCAGATGAGCAGCCACATTATGAGCTGCATCGTGAATACCAGTTTTGCCAGATTCAGAGTGCAGGGAAATATCTGATGTCATAGCGCCTTCTACATCAAAGATGGTTGGCAGCTCTTCATATGTCACTTCGATAAGACTGAGAGCATGTTCGGCGATTTCAAGCGTTTCCGCAGCAACAAAAGCGACACGATCGCCTACAAAACGTACAGTTGAATCCAGGATTCGCATATCTCGAGGACCCGGCTCTGGATAACCCTGGCCTGCTGTGGTATAGAAATGGGTCTTAAAGTCTTTATGGGTGAAGACAGCTACAACACCCTCCAGAGCTTGGGCCCTGGAAACATCAATTTTGAGAATGTTGGCATGGGCTACGGGGCTATGGAGAATTTTTACATGTAGTACATCCTTCAATTTGATGTCATCTGCGAAAACCGCATTTCCACGGACCAGAGCATGACCGTCGACCCTCTGAGTGTCTTGACCAATCACTTTCATGAGTCACCTCCAGTGTTGCTAGATTTTTGGAGGGTAACAAGTGCTGCTTTTACTGGTTTTACATAGCCAGTACAACGACAGAGATTTCCATTCAGGGCATCACGGACATTGGCTTCCTTTATCTCACCACCTTCACGGTCCAGAGCTTCCAGGGAGAGGATCATTCCCGGTGTGCAGAAACCACATTGCGCTGCGCCCTCATGCAGAAAATCCTGTTGAAGTGGGTGCAGTTCCTCATGGGTGGAAATGCTCTCAAGGGTTTCTATTTTTCGTCCATTCACTGAGTGCATGAGGATCAGACAGGCATTCACACTTTTATTGTCCATGAGAACCGTACAGGCACCGCATTCTCCATGGTCACAACCATGTTTTACGCTATGGTATTCTTCATTCCTCAAATATTCCAGGAGTGTGGTTCCAGGCAATGGGCTGGCCTGGACGAGACGACCATTCAGCTCGAATTGGATGTTCATTTCACCACCGCCATTTCCTGGAGCAATACAGAAACCAGATGACGTTTGTAGGCTGGGGTCCCAAGATGATCATTACTGAAACTCGCTTCCACCTCATCCATAAAACTTCGTATATCGGCCTCATTTGGTTCAGGCTTGGTTTGAAAGAATAAAATTTTAGACGTTTTGCCACCCACACAAACAGCAATGGAATCATTCAACCCATTGATACCAACGATAACAAAGGCCGGGGCAGAATCCAGCAAGGCTACCCGCTCAAGCTTCACATCATGAGAAGGGATGATCATCTTTTCAATAATACCTTCGCCATTCCAGTCACAGAACTCAACGGATGACTCAGACTCATTTAAGCATAATTTTGTTCTGGACGCGAACAAAAAAACCAGGAGATCGGAATCAGTTCTTAATCTGGCAATTTCGCCGCCAATGGTCCGCTGATTGCGAATGTTTTTGGAAGGACAGGCTGAAAGAATGGCACCATTGAGTCGCGCATCATCAAAACTGATAATTTCCTGAAGTGTACAGCCTGCACCAATGTGAATTTCGTCCCCCTGCATTTTTATCTGATCGTTTAGCAAATGATTGATATCAAGGAGGGTGTGTACAGCATCATCTTTTTGTCCAACAAGGTAAGTTCCCCCTGCAAAAAGGACTGAGCCCGATTCTTTGAGCAATATAGAAGCTTCACTCAGGGTGTCAGGTTTAATAATTTGTTCAATTGAAGACCACATGATTGACCTATTTATTGATGGGTTGAGAATTCGATTTTAGTTCGTTGGGTCGCAAGTTGCAGCATTTCAGCGGCGATCCGATTGTGTCTGGAGACCAGATTTGTTTCATCTACTTTTGAATCACCTTTTTCCATGATGATCTTGCCCTGAACAATCAGCCAATCCACGGGACGCTGGCGGGTAGTAAAGATAAGGGCGGCAATGGGATCGGCCAGACTGCCCGCTTGAGCTAAGCCATTCATCTCGAACAGAGCCAGATCTGCCTGCTTGCCCACACTGAGCTGTCCGATATCATCACGACCCAGGGCTGCAGCTCCTCCTCTGGTTGCCATTCTCAGGACGTCCCTGGCATTGAGCCAGTAATTTTGCTCCCTTAATCGTGAGATGAGCATGGCATTGCGCATTTCCAGAAGCATATCTCCTGAATCATTTGAGGCACTGCCGTCAACACCCAGACTCACATTGACGTTTGCATCGAGGAGTTCACGAATTCGAGCAATCCCGGAACCCAGTCGCATGTTGGATGAGGGACAATGTGAAATCCCAACCTGGTTTTCACCCATAAGCTTGATTTCATCATCGTTCAAATGCACGGAATGAGCATACCAGGCGTTTGAGGTGAGCCAATTCAACTCCTGCATGAGTCCTACGGGTCTTAATCCAAAGCTCTCCAGACAAAACGCTTCCTCATCCAGTGTTTCAGCAAGATGAGTATGAATTTGAAGACCATTGGTCCTGGCAAATGCTGCCGTTTGCTTCATCAATTCTGTGGTCACAGAAAAAGGTGAGCAGGGGGCAAGAGAAATACGGATCATAGCGCCGTCTGAATCCTCATGATATTTTGCCAGTAATCTTTCTGTATCCTTTTGGATGACATCTTCTGTCTGCACCACATCATCAGGAGGTAAGCCACCCCTGGATTTACCAAGGGACATGGAGCCCCGTGTGGGTTGAAAGCGAATACCCAGTGCTTTTGCGGCTTCAATTTCTGTGTCAATCAATTCTGGGCTGGCCTTTGATGGAAACAGATATAGATGATCAGAGCTGGTGGTCACACCGGTTTTCATCAGCTCCAGCAACCCCGTTTGTGTGCTCACTGCAACAGCCTCAGTGGTGAGTTCTCGCCAAACTTCATAGTGATTGGTTAACCAGGAGAAGAGTGGCTGGTTTTGCATTAAAGGAATATTTCGAGTCAGGGTTTGATATAGATGGTGGTGGGTGTTTATGAATCCAGGCGTAATCACCATCCCAGTGGCATCGATTGTTTTATCCGCTTGGATATCTGGCGATTCAGGCCCTATTGATTTTATCACACCATTTTCAATGAGAATATGTCCACCAGAAAATTCTTCCTGAGAATCATTCATGGTGGCAACAGCGAGAGACTTTTTAATAAGGAGAGTACTCATATAATTCGATACTTTTTAAAAGTGAAACTAGAAACTTGAAATTTGGAGAGGTGTTGGGTCATAGCTTTAATTTTTTGCCCCTTTATTTGTGCTTCGGATAAAAGCATTCAATTTTGGTCCCAACTCATGGGTGATGTTCTGTAAAAATATGGTGTCTTCATCTGATAACAGGTTTCTTCTCCGGGCCTTACCGAGCCATGTTTTGACTTCTTCGAATGACCCCCTGGCATAAAAATAAAATCGTTTTCTATCCGCGTAATGATAGCGTCCATACCCTTCAGCAATACTTGCAGAGATACTGTCCGCTGCTCGAATGATTTGATATCCAAGTGTGTTTTGAGCTTTTCTATCCCAGGCGTCAAACAATTGCCAGATATAATCGGATAGTTTTTCAGACAATACATAAATGTCAAGCGTTGTGAGCTCTTTCATAATTAGTTCCAGGAAATTGGGCTGAATTGATTTTAAACCGTAGGCATAGTATCAAATTTATCTACCCCTTTTACAAGCCAAATTTCCAGTTTCAAATTTCAGGTCATCCATAATATTTCTGTCGTTCGTTTGCTAGACTCTTTTTTTTCGAATAGATCTTTTTGTGACTATTAGTGCTCATTCGTGAGAATCGTGTCTAATTAGCATTGGATGATCTTTAAGATTTTCATATAAAACCATCATGGCCAGGGCGGCTTCAGTATTGATGCTACCTGAATTTTCCAGCTTTGCCGAAATGATATGTTTTGAATCCCGATTAAAACGGATCCACCCATGGCTTGACTGAAACAGGAAACACTCTCCATCAAGAGACAATTCATTTTGAATATCGTCATGTTTAAAGGATATCCCCTGATCATGAATGAAGTATCCGAAACTGGAATCATTGAAGCTATTTTCTGATAGGTGAATTCTAGGCTTGTCTTTGTAGGGGTCACCAGAAGTGGGGCAGAAGGTGGTGCAGTTTCCACATTCATTGCAGAAATCCCCAATGTTTACAATTTGAGGCTGCTGCCTAAGATTCAGATACCCCAGCGATTGAAATGTTGTTTCACCCTGTTCCATCCGAACATCATGAATTTCATAATTGACAGGTTTTATCATGTAGGTCAGGTTTGCCAGATTTGGACAAACACCGACACAGACACTACAATAATCATCACACAACAAACAGCGGCTGGCTTCTTCTATTGCTTCTACTTGAGTCAGGGTGCGGTGGACTTCTGGAAATTCCTGGGAGTGATCTGGTTCAGCCAAGGGGGGATTAATTCCATACTCACGAGAAGCAGCTTTCACTTTCAAATCATTAATGGATATGAGTCGCGGTGCATTCCCCAGGGGAGTTGTCGGTAATTCAATGCTCTGGAGAATATGACGGGCTGCGTTTTGTCCGTCACCAATGGCGTTGATGACACTGGAGGCACCCCGCACGGCATCGCCGCCGGCATACACATGGGGAAGGGTCGTTTTACAGGTATCATAGTCCACCTGAAGATCATCCTCGCCAATAAAATCTATACTAATGGCCTGTCCAATGGCTGGTATAACGGTATCTACAGGAAATTTCAGGGACTCATCATCCAGCGGTACTGGACGACGGCGACCGCTGGCATCTGGTTCACCCAGCTCCATTTTCTGACAATGAATCTGCTTGACCTTGCCATCCCCTTCAAAACGTAGTGGTGCCATGAGCTCATGGAAGGTAATGCCTTCTGCCAGCGCAGCTTCGATTTCATCAATATCTGCTGGCATTTCTGACATGGTTCGCCGATAGATGATACCAACGGCAGCTGACTCGCCAGCCAATCGAAGTGACGTGCGTGCGGCATCCATGGCTGTATTACCACCTCCTATGATGGCAATTTTCTGGCCCAGGTCTGGACGAGCGCCTAACCTGACTTCGGCGAGAAATTCTAATGGATTCAGTACGCCAGAGAGGCTTTCACCTTCAACCCCCAGTTTCAAAGCACGCTGAGCGCCAACACCAATAAAAATATCATCACTTGATTCCTGGATTTGTGTATAGAGCTCAGGACCCACCGGGCTATCAAAATGAAAATTGACCCCCAGGTTTTTCAGAACCTCAATATCAAGATTAATGGTTGCATCACTTAGTCTGAATTCTGGGATGGCTCCAGAGACCATGCCTCCAACAAAGGATTTGCTCTCGTAGACATCCACAGCGATGCCCTTTTTAGCCAAAAAATAAGCACAGGACAATCCAGCTGGACCTGCTCCAACAACAGAAACTTTGTGATCTCGCCTGGCTATTTCAGTACCCTCTACCTTTGCGATTTCCTGCTCAGTCACAAAACGTTTTATCTCACGGATCAAGAGGGGAGAGTCATAATTATTCCGAGTGCATTTTAACTGACATAAATGATCACATACATGACCTGTGACACCAGGAAGCGGATTGGTGTCCTGAATGGCTTTAAAGGCTTTACCAAAATTACCCTGTGATGTTTGATATAGATATTCCGGAATATTTTGATCGGCTGCACAGGCATCAACACAGGGGGCAGAAATGCAATCAAAGGCTCCCAGAGGACGCTTGGTTTTAATGGAATCAAAGTGGTGACTATGTTTTTGATAATGGGGATTCTGAATGGTTTTTTCTGCGTACTGAGTCAAGGTGTTTAACCCGGCATTGTCCATATCCAGAGAGGGGTTTTCATCTCCCACGATGAATTGCTCCAGGCTTGGGGCTTTGGCTTTTTGCATGGCCTGTTTCAGGTTCGACACATACTGTCCCAGTCTCGTGTATCCCCCTGGTTTCAACACATCAGTGCAGGTTGTGACGGGACGAAGATTGCAGGCCAGAATGTCAGCCACATTGAAAGCATCTGCCCCTGCCGAAAATGAAATGTCTAATTTTCCATCGAAATCTTTTTGAAGTTTTGCGGCGAGATTGATACTGATGGGATGCAGCGCCCGACCACTGAGATACATCATGGTTTCATTTTCAGGAAAAACAGGTCGGTGATTTTCAACTTCCAGGGTATTGGTCAATTTTAGCCCGAATTCTACACCGGCCTCATCAGCATGAGCTTGAAGATCCCCGATTAAGTTCAAGGCATCTGGATATTTCAGATCATGCTCAAAAGCCTCATCTGGAACGATGGAAGCCTCATAACCGAGATTATGATTTAATATCTGCCGAAGCTGTTCTGGACCCAGTAAAGTGGGGTTCAGTTTTACAGCAGTATGGTATTTGCGCTGTTTAATGAGGTAGGTCGCAATGCGTTCAATTTCATCGGGGGGACATCCATGCATGGTGGACAGGGTAATATTATCCGTCATGCGCGCCGGAATATTCAGGTTCTTAATGTTGGGATAAATGGATTCGATAAGATTCAATTTTTCATTCAACAAATCCTGGCTGTTTTCCATGCGGTCCATGAATTGTTGGACATTGGGTTTCATTATGCCATCAAGGTCATAACCTACACTCATGTTAAATATCACACCAACACCCTGATCAGATTGCCAGCCAAAATGGTCTTTCAAAATGTGAATGGCTATCCAGGCATTGAGATATTCATCCAGGGATTGCTTTAGCTTGAGCTCCTGGGACCACTCACAGTTGTAGCCCTCATCCTGCATATCAATACAAGGTTTGCTGACCTCAAGCTCGTCCAGGGTCTGAACTGTCTTGAGCTCCATATAGCGGGCTCCGCACAACCAGGCCGCGATGATATTCTGAGATAGTTGAGTGTGGGGGCCGGCAGCCACACCAATGGGAGTTTCCAGCATCTGCCCATAACGCTGCATGCGAAAAGGGTCTGCTTTATCAGGTGTGAAAAATAAATCTTTATGAATCCCAAACAGCTGATCGCTTTTGAGTTCTGATAACATCCATGTGACAAGATGTTGAATGGAGACAGGGTAGAGTCTATCGTTCATCGTTATTAATCTCACCCTCGTGTGTTTTTAACATTTTAGAGTGGAGTTTTTCCAGATAAAACCACATCCATCTGCCCCAGGCAATTCCCGCCACAGGAAAAATAAGTGCTGAAACAAGGATAAGGGGCAAACCAAAAATATTGGGTTGAAACAACCAGATATAGGTTAGAAAAAATATCAACATCGACAGCCCAAATCTCAATAGCCCATAATCAAAAATGTATTTCCACTTTCCTCTTTCCCTGATTTCAGCCCATTTTGCAAGCTCAGCATCACTAATCTTAGACACCTAACTCTCCTTTCAAGAATGCTTGGACCAAATTGATCACGACCTGTTTTCGATATCTCGCTGTGGCTCTGATATCATCTATTGGCGAAATATCTGCCTCAATAAGCAGGGGCCAATCTTCTGGTTTACTGGCATTATCAAGAATTGTGCTGGTCAATTTATCCAGGGTCACCACTGTGGGGGCCACAGCTCCAGAGGCGATCTTTAGATAGTCAAAAACGCCCTCTTTTTCAGTATAAACGAAGGCCAGATTCACCACTGAAATGGCCATGGAATGACGGAGACCCACTTTTTGGAATGTGGATTTATATCCGCTTCGCTTTAGGCTGATGGACACTAGAATTTCACTCTGCTTCAATGCCGTTTTTCCAGGACCCAGGATAAAATCTTGAATGGGTAGTTGTCGCTCACCCTCTGGTCCGATCAGTGTGAGCATTGATTCAAAGGCATAGAGAGCTGGCAACAGATCTCCTGCAGGAGAAGCATTGACGATGTTGCCTCCTATGGTTCCCCGGTGACGGATCTGGGCGCCGGCAAAATCATGGGCTGCCATATGCAGGGCCGTAAATTCAGACTGGATCAGCGGCTTCTCCTGGATGACCTGGATACTGGTCAAGGCCCCAATTTGAACTGCGTCATCCTTTATGTTGATATGGTATAGATCAGACAGTTTTTTGAGATCGATGAGATGATCGGGCAGGGCTTGTCCACGCTCATAGCGAGGCAATAAATCAGTTCCACCTGCGAGCAGGGTTGCGAACTGATCCGACAGGCTAGCGCTCAATTCTATAAACTCGCGTATTGAAGTGGGTTGATAAAATTTCATTTTAGGCGTGCCTATCCGCGATCATCTGCGGCTCCTTCTACGGCATCCACAATTTTATGATAGCCTGTACAGCGACATATATTACCTGACAATTCGTACTTGATTTCATCCCTGGTGGGATGGGGGTTTCTTTCCAGAAGTTTTTCACCTGTGAGTACCATGCCTGGTATGCAATAACCACATTGAACTGCGTGATGTTCTTCAAATGATTTTTGCATCTCTGTGAGCTCTTGCGTATCAGCCAGACCCTCAATAGTAATGATGAAGCCTCCGTGGACTTCCACAGCCAGGATGAGACATGAATTTACAGTTTGTCCGTTGAGTATAACTGTACAAGCACCACACTCACCCTCACCGCAAACCTCTTTGCTCCCAGTAAGACCCAGATCCTCTCTCAGAAAATCCAAGAGTCTTAAATGGGTTGGAATCTCTCGTTGAACGAGCTCACCATTGATGGTGACTTCCAGCTGAAAGGTATGGGGTTGGGGATGATGTAACATGCTTAGCCCTGGAGTTTTTCCAGATAATTTTCAACATCAACAAGCGTTGCCTTAACAGCTTCTACGGGCTTGAGTAATTTTTGAGCGTTTGCTGTGTCTTTTAGTCCTGAGCCCGTTATGAGTACAACCACATGGTCTCCGGCCTTAAAAATGCCAGCTTCAGACGCTTGCAGAAACCCTGCATAGGCAGCTGCAGCAGCGGGTTCTGCAAATATCCCTGTGGTCTCAGAGAGCAGTTTTTGAGCTTTTAGAATATCATCATCACTTACCTTAAAACCACTGCCACCACTCTTAATAATGGCCCGTCTCGCCTTGTCTCCGTCACGAGGTTGATCCACACTGATGCTGTCAGCAATGGTATTGGCTGAAACTGACCGAATGTCACCTTCTTGAGTAAGACTATCCACAATAGCCGCTGAACCTTCTGCCTGCACAGCATGTATGGCTGGTATTAGATCAATCCATTTGAGTGAGAGCAGATCGAAGAATCCTTTGTACACTCCTGATATGATGCAGCCATCACCTACAGGTACAAAAATGTGGTCGGGCGCGTTCCAGTCATTTTGCTCAGCAATCTCCAGGGCTACCGTCTTCTTGCCTTCAGCCAAAGTGGGATTAATGCCGGTGTTGCGACAATAACTCTCGTGTTCTTGAGCCCATTCAAACGCCAGATCGAATGCTGCATCATAATTCCCATCCACTGGAACCAGTCGAGCCCCATGCTGAAGGATTTGGGTCAGCTTGGCTATTGGTGCTGTGGCAGGAGCCAGAATAATGCTATCCATTCCATGGTATGCAGAAAGTGCCGCCAGCGAGGAACCGGCATTACCTGTAGAAGCAGCAACTATTGTTTTTTTGCCCAGTTCCCTGGCATGTTGAATGGCCACTTCACTGGCCCGGTCCTTCAGGGATCCAGAGGGGTTGCGAGTATCATCTTTAATCTGTAAACGACCTATCGCCATTCGTCTGGCAATGTGCGGAAAATCCACCAGTGGTGTGCCACCCACACGCAGAGATTTGTTTTCTGGTGCAGCCTGCACTGGAAGCAAGGGAAGATATCGCCACATGGAAGCATCATGATCCTTGTTCAGTGATAAGGGACCACAAGATGCCGCTATGCGATCATAATCATAGATGAAGTCCAGATTTTTACCACATGTTGGGCAAGTATAGGTAAAAGGTTCAGCTAGTCCTTCCCAACTACATTGAAAACACTTTAAACCAATTATCGCTTCAGGAATCAAAAAGTGCTCCTCACCTTGGCTACTGTAGCCCTATCAACTACCCCGGGCTTCAGCCCGGGGCCGCAGGCACGAATAAAAGCGGACTTTAGTCCTAACCTGGGGTTAAAACCCCCTGTTTCAAGTGGGGTTTGTGAGCCCCGCGCTAAAGCGCAGGGTAAGTATTTATCATCAGTTAAACTAATGTCAGACATACTTTTTTAATAACCCTGTCTCCGCATTAAACGCTTCAATCTTCGCATCCCATTCATCTGCCAGAGCGAATTTTGAGGACCAATAATCATCATCGTACCATTGGGCATCCAATTCACTCACTGTTTTACCCTGCTGCTCTACCCAGGTAAAGTATTTCAGGTTATGCATGCGTTTCTTGTCTCGGTAACTCAATTCCAGCACACCTTCATCATCTAGGCCCAGCAAGTATCGCTCGAAATCAATATTGGCTCGAATTTCAGTATAATCACCATGCTCCAGCTGAAGCTCTGTAAGGCGGGACTGATACATTTCCATTGAATCTGTGGCTACTGTGAAGACCACATCATTTTCATTATACTCGTAATATTTGGCCATTTTGATGGCACCAGCAATATTGGCAATACTTGAAATGCCCAGATAATCCAGTTTCCCAACCAGGTCAGGATCGATTCCATGAGATTTCAGCAAAGTGTGCCCCTCGGTCTCGTTAAAAAGACGTATCAAGTTCATGGAAATATTATCATCTACTCCGATAACCATATCCATGTTTTTCATGTTGTGAATCCAGGGAACATGCTTGTCGCCAATACCTTCGATACGGTGAGCTCCATAACCATTTTGAAGCAGGGTAGGTACTTGAAGTGCTTCACCAGCAGCCACTTTGATTTTTGGAAATTTGGTTCTTAGATAGTCTGCTGAACCCAGAGTACCAGCAGAACCCTGGGTCAGAAACATCCCACTAAAACGGTGCTCGCCAGAGTTTAGATTGTTAAAAACCTTTTCCATGGCTCTACCAGTAACTGCATAGTGCCACAAGGCATTGCCAATTTCATCAAACTGGTTCAAGGTAACAATCTCATCCCCCCGTTCAGCCTCCAGCTGTTTCACCTTGTCATAGATTTCTTTTACATTGGCTTCACCACCCTCGGTTCGGATGATTTCAGCACCAACTTTTTCAAGCCACTCATAACGCTCCCGGGACATTTCTTCTGGGAGCACAGCGATGGAAGGACATCCCAGCAAATAGCCATCATAGGCACCTCCTCGACAATAATTTCCTGTGGAAGGCCACAGCGCTTTTTGACGGGTTGGGTCAAATTGACCAGAGATCAATTTTTCAACGAGAGGACCGAAGGTTGCACCAACTTTGTGGGCACCAGTGGGGAAGAATTTTCCAACAAGTACAATGATCCGGGCTTTTACTCCCGTCAATTCTGGAGGTAGTTCGAGATAGTTGACATCTCCAAATCCACCACCCCTGGGGACAGGCTCATTTTGCCAGCTGATTCGAAATAAGTTTCGGGGGTTAAGATCCCATAGTCCAATATCAGCAAGTTCAGCCTTTATCCCTTCCGGTATCAAATCTGGATCAGCCATCTGTTTGTAGGTGGGTAGAATAATATTCTGTTCTTTACAGCGTTGAATCGTGTTCTTGAGAATCTGTTCTGTGTTCACTCTAGGTATCCTTAGTTTTTTACAACGAATTAGACGAAGTTGACGAAATCAATTTTTAGGTTTCTCAACTCTCGTGACTAAATCTGTTTAATCCCTGGTTTCAGTTTAAAAATCATTCGTTGTTTTCGTTTCTTTCGTTGTGAAAATTAAAAGTTATTAATCCTTTAGTTTTTCCAGTGCTGCCAGGGGATCCTTTAGTCCTGTCAGAAACATCATGGCAGCTATGATAAATGGCTTAAAGCTGGCGTCCATGTACGTGTCTTTGCGGTACCGATCAAAAACAGAGGCACTCACTTCTCCCTGCTTGCAGCTTACTCCGGTGATGTCAGCAGGTAGACAATGCATATATAGTGCCTTACTATCCCTGGTGAGTTGCATCTTCTCTTCTGTGCACTCCCAGTCTGTGAATTTTGCATTGTTGGCCAGGCAGCTCTGCTCTAAATCTTTTAACCCTGCATGATCGGCCTGTTTTAAGAGTGTTGTTCTCTCTTCCATGACGTGGAATGGCGCCCAGGACTTTGGGTACACAATATCAGCACCGGAAAATGCCTGATCCATGCTATTGGTGGTCTGGAAGGATCCACCTGAGACCTGTGCCTGTTTTGCTGCCAATTTTACTACTTCTGGAATGAGGTTATAGCCTTCCGGGTGTGCTAGAGTAACATCCATGCCATAGCGGGTGAGTAATCCGATAATACCCTGTGGTACCGAAAGGGGCTTGCCATAACTGGGCGAATAAGCCCACGACATGGCGATCTTTTTACCTCTGAGATTTTCCAGGGATCCAAAATAGCTTTTTAGCATGGCCAGATCTGACATACTCTGTGTGGGATGGTCAATGTCACACTGGAGATTGATTAACCCGGGTCTGTTGTGTAAAACACCTTCCTCAAAACCAGTTTGAACAGCAGAAGAGACTTCCTTCATGTAGGAGTGACCTTCACCGAGATACATATCGTCCCGAATACCAATCACGCGGGTCATAAATGAAATCATATTGGCTGTTTCACGGACCGTTTCTCCATGGGATACCTGAGATTTTTCCTCATCCATATCCGAGACTGCTAACCCGAGAGCATTGGCCGCTGAGGCAAAACTGAAACGAGTTCTGGTAGAGTTATCCCTGAATATGGAAACAGCCAGACCGGAGTCGAATACCAGGTTTGGTTTTCCCAGACGATGTCTCTCTCTCAGGAGTTCTGCAAGGAGCAAGGTCGCTTCCAGTTCATCTGGCGTTTTATTCCAGGTTAATAGAAAATCATGGCCATAGTTGTTCAGATCCAGCGCTTTGACTCTATTTATTAGCGTTTCCATAGTACTTCGTTTTAACCATATCCTTCCAGGCGGGGATTAGAATCCCCGCCTAGTTTTCCAATTTATTCAAATAGGTAAGCGGTATCGCCGCATACATGGCTGCAGCTTTTACCAGATGATCTTTCCAGGTTTTTTCATTGGGGGCATGGGCCTCCTCTTCGGCGCCTGGACCAAAACCAATACATGGCACTCCGTATTTTCCCATAATAGCGACGCCGTTGGTAGAAAAAGTCCATTTATCAACCACAGGCTCTTCCTTAAACAAACCTTTGTAGGCATCAACCAAGGAGGTGGTAGCAACATGATCCTTTTCAATCAACCAGGTTGGGAAATAAGCTTCGGTTCGATAGCTGAATCCTGTATAACTCGGTCGCTCGTAGTCATACATCTCCACCATGGCTTTTCCAGCGATCACTGAGGGAAGATTTTTAATTTCATCCATGGCAGAATCCGCAGTTTCACCTACAGTGAGACGTCGATCAACCGAGATAGAACAACCATCAGCCACAGCACATCGAGATGGTGAGGTGAAAAAGACTTCAGATACAGTGAGAGAACCTTTCCCCAGAAAATCATGGTCTGCCAAACGTGTGTTCAGCTCCTGCAGTTCCTGAAGGATAGGAGCCATTTTATAGATAGCATTATCTCCTCGTTCCGGTGCTGACCCGTGAGCGCTGATTCCAGAGGTGGTAACCTTGATTTCCATCCGCCCACGTTGACCACGATAAATCCTGCAGGATGTTGGCTCAGTACTTACCACAAATTCTGGTTGCAGCTTTTTATTATCCATGATGTACTGCCAACACAGGCCATCACAATCTTCTTCCTGAACCGTTCCGGTAATTACTAATGTATAATCGCCTTCCAGTCCAAGATCTTTGATGATTTTCCCAGCGTAGACCATGCTGGCCATGCCACCTTCCTGGTCTGAAGCTCCCCGTCCCATGATGATTTCATCATCTTCAAACCCCTCATAGGGATCTACATTCCAGTTCTCGAGATTGCCAACTCCGACAGTGTCAATATGGGCATCCATGGCGATGACATGTGAACCATGACCAATGGTGCCATAAATATTGCCCATTTCATCAATCTCTATCTTATCGAAACCAACTTTTTCCATCTCCTCCTTGATGCGCAGAATGGCAAGTTCTTCCTGAGTGCTTTCGCTGGGGATGGCAATCATGTCTCGCAAAAACCTGGAAATCTCCGGGCGATATTTTTCGGCCTGGTTGAGTATCAGTTGGAAATCAATATTCATATTGTTTCTTTCTATTAAATCAATCACTAATGTACTTACAGTGCCTTCATTGCGGACCAGAGGCGTTTGCTCTGTTTGCGGGCATTTTCGCGAATCCGGGATTCATCAATGCCGACCAGGTGTTTATTTCGCATCCGGAATTCACCTCGAGTCATGACATCACTGGGTTTTCCAAATCCAAAGAGAAGATGACTGCCAAAATTGTCAGCGTTTAAATCAGTACGGGGTTTATAATCATAAAAGACCAGGTCAGCCTGCGCTTCTTCTTCAATGTGACCTATAAGTTTTTCGAAAATTTTCACGGCAATATCGGGATTGTTGTGAAAAAGAAGTTCTAGATAATCTACCGCCGGGCTCTCGGTGGCTGAACGGATGAGTGTACCTTCCTTGGCTTCTTTTAGCATATTGTTTTGCATGCCATCAGTACCCAATCCAGGAGTCATCGATTCAATGATCTCCGTCTCCAGAACACCGACTTGATTGTTAGCGTTGGACGAAGGATTGTGAATCAGCTTGCAGCCATGTTTCAATAAGATATGGCGATCTTCACGAGACATAAAGATACCATGAATAATCAGGGATTGATTGGATAAGAGATTAAAATCATCCAGACGCTGAATAACTGAACGATATCCCCTGGCCTGGGCGTCTTTTTCATCCGCCAGATCTTCGGCGACATGTATGTGAATGCCGCATTCAGGGAATTTTTGCAAGTGTTTGCTAACCAGCTCCAAAGACTCATCTGACAATGTGAATGAAGCATGAAGCCCGAGCCGTGGAGAGACATGAGGGTTGGTGGCATATTTCTTCATTGCGCGGATGTTTTCTATCAACTCATCCTTAAAGTTGGACTCGCCATTTCTGTCCGAACATTCAAAACAAAGACTGATGTTAAGCCCGAATGACTCCGCCAGATCAGCCAGGATATCCAGCGATCCCTCAACCAGGTTAGGACTTGCATGATGATCAATGATGGTGGTTGTACCATTCTGAATACAGTCCATCAGTCCTGCTTCAAAGGAGGCCCGGGTAGAAGCTTTGTCCAGTCCTCGGTCAAGTTTCCACCAGACTTCTTCGAGATGTTCAACAAAGTTTTTTGGGGTTTTCTGGGGTGGTGGCATTCCCAGGGCCAAAGTTGAGTAAAGATGGGTATGGGCGTTGATAATTCCAGGCAGGACCGTTTTGCCCTCCATGTCCAAAATTTGCCCCTCAAAGCCAACATGTGAGAAGCCGCGTCCTACAAATTTGATGACTTCATCTTCAATGAGAATGGAAGCATGCTCCAGAAACTCTCTTTCACCAAATGGATCGATAATGCGCAAATTATGCAGTAAGAGTTGTCCCATTTCAATCACCTACCATTTCTAAAATGTACTCTGGTTTTATTGGAATGTGAGTAACTGATTTCCCCAGGGCATTACTCACTGCATTGGCGATGGCTGCGGCTGTTGGAATGATGGCGGGTTCCCCAATACCTTTGGCGCCCCAGGGGCCCTCAGGTTCAGGGGCTTCAACCAGAATTGATTCGATTTCACCTACATCCATAGCTGTTGGCAGGAGATAGGTCGTGAGGTTATCAGTGAGCACCCGCCCCTCATCAACTATGAAATCCTCTGTGAGTGCCCAACCAATTCCCTGGACGGTCCCACCTTCGATTTGAGCTTCCAGACCAGCTGGATTAATGGCTCTTCCCACATCATGGGAAGCCCAGATCTTAACCACTTTCACCACTCCAGTCAGGGTATCCACTTTTACTCGGGCTATCTGTGTAGCGTAAGAATATGTAAAATAAGCTTCACCGACTCCCATAGCTGGATCGTATTCGAGTTCAGGCACGTGCCACCAGCCCAACACATCCATAGGGCGGTTGGACAAATAGAGATAATTAGTAAGTTCTGAAAAACTTAAGATCTCTTTATTCCTGACATTGCTTACCAGACCATTCTCAATACCAATCTCCTTCAAATCGCATTGCATGAGTTCTGCTGCGGCTTCTTTCAGGATGGGGAGTAATTTTCTCGCCGCATCACGAATCGCGTTTCCTGTCATCACAACATTTCTACTGGCTACTGATGGACCACTATCTGGTACCTGGTCCGTATCTGTTGGCAAAACGGTAATTCTCGAGGGTTCCACACCCAGGGCTTCAGCAGTCATTTGCTGGACGATGGTAAGGGCTCCCTGTCCCATTTCAACAAGACCAAATGCCACTGAAATAGACCCATCACGGTGTAGTTTTATTTTAACTCCACTACCATCCATAAACCAACCGGCCGCACCGAGACAATTGCCATAGTGAATGAGAGAGACCCCATAGCCTGTTTTCCAGCGGGCATCATTTTCAAATTCCCGATTTGTCCAATCGCTAGCCTCGGCAGCTGTATGAAGTGTTTCTTCCGCACCTACGCTGCTTTTCAGGAGGTGGCCTGTGAGGGTTTGAGTATTAACTTTCAAAATATTTTGTAGGCGTATTTCAATTGGGTCAATATTCAGCTCCGTTGCAATGACATCCATCATGCGTTCATGACCGAAGGCTGCCTGGGGTGACCCAAAACCACGAAACGCTCCAGTGGGAGGCAGATTGGTGTAATAGGATTTAGATTCGACTGAGATATTATCAATGACATACGGACCCATGGCCTGCATGGCTGACCGATAAGAGACTACGGATGACAGGGTGGCGTACGCTCCAGCATTTTCCTCCAGGAGTATTTCTGCGGCAAGCAGTTTCCCGGAGTTAGAGACACCGACTTTGTAGTGCATTTGAAAAGGGTGGCGCTTGCTGGTAAGTTGAACATCTGTGGTTCGATCATATACCATTTTGATGGGGCGCTTGAGAATAAGGGCTGCCAGGGCTGCTCGAGTACAGGTTTCAGAGGGAATATCCTCCTTGCCTCCGAATGCACCTCCCGTGGGCGCTTGTTCCACTCGTATCTTGGCAAAGGGAATGGCGAGAGCTTTGGAAACCGCTTTTTGAACATAGAAGGGGCACTGGATGGATCCCAGAATGTCAATTCCGCCTTCAGGTGTCACCTGGGCGATGCAGGCCTGAGGTTCAAGATAATAGTGCTCCTGAAAGGGTGTTTCAAAACGAGCCTCGATGATGTGATCCGCCTCTTTAAAAGCACTATCAGGATCTCCCCGTTTTACCTGATGCTTACAGGCAAGATTGGTTTCATGTATAAAATTATCAGCTGCATCCCGGCTATCATTGATTGAGAAAATGGGAGGGGAGGGTTCAATGTTTATCATCACCAACCTGGATAAACGTTGGGCTGATTCAGCTGTCCTGGCAACGAGTATACCGACACTGTCGCCAATGTATCTAACCACGTCATCGGCCATAAGCGGTTGATCTTCCAGAATGACACCGACCTGATTTTCACCAGGGATATCCTTTGCAGAGAAAAAGGCAATAAAGTCAGGGTCATTCTCAACCACGACAGTATCAATTCCCAGCAGATGTCCAGAGGCAACATGCGAGAAAACGGGTGCTGCATGTAGCATATTATCCACTTTGATATCAGTCAGAAACTTGGTTTCACCAGTAGTCTTACCACGAGCATCAATGCGTTGGAGTCTGGCACCTATTCCTGTTTTGGGAGAGTTCACTGGAGTAACCAAACAGTTCGTATATGTGACCAGCATTCTCGAAGGTAAAGGGTATAAGGGTATAGAGTGAAAATGGCCATTGAGGGGCTATCGCTTCTCATATTTTGATCGGATAAGATTAATAAAACCATTTAGACTTATCTTTGTTTTTTCTATGAGTGTGAACCCCTCTACCGCAATATTTTTATCAACATATTCCAAATCTAGACTGGTGATGAGATGGTCTTTTAGCTCATACAATGAGCCTCGGGCAATTCTATAAAATTGTACACTTTCTTTATAATGAAATCTGCCATATCCCTCAGAAATATTAGCAGTAATACTGACTGCGGCTCGTTGGATTTGGCTGCTAAGGGCATATTTTTCTGAAGCTGGGAGTAGGGGAATCACTTTCTTATAGAAAAACAATTTTACCTCTCGAGCATTTTGCCATGCAATAAGTGTAGTAAAATCTTTCTGGTTCTGATATCCATTCTTTGGTTCAGAGATAGAACTATCAAGCAAAACTGTTTCATCCATAATTTGGTAATCTTGATTCTCTTCTACCACTAACTAAGCTCCTTATTCCCTTATTCCCTTATTCCCTTATTCCCTTATTCCCTTATACCCTTATACCCTTAAACCCTTATACCCTTAAACCTACCCAGACCCATTCTCAAAGACATCCATAAATTGAAAGCTTTCCCCATCAAAAAGACCTTTATCGCTGAGCTTGATATCCGGGATAACCAGAAGTGCCATAAAGGATAATGTCATGTAAGGTGCACTGAGTTGTGAGCCCATCTTTTTAGCCAGATCATCCATCTTCCCATACTGTTTCCCAATCGCAAAAGCATCATTGTCAGACATGATCCCAGCAACAGGCAAAGGCAGGATGTGTTCATGGGTGTTGGTAACCGCTGAAATGCCACCTTTGTTCTCAATAATCAAATTAATGGCCCTCGCCAGGCTTTCATCTGAAGCACCCACTGCTACAATATTATGTGAATCGTGGGCAACGGAGGACGCGATGGCACCTTCTTTTAGTCCAAAATTTCGAATTAATGCCACAGCAGGTTGGGAAATCGAATAGCGATTCAAAACAGCGATTTTCAAGATATCTTCATCCAGGTTCGTCTTGATAAATCCGTCTGAATCCAACTCTGGTTGCCACATATACTTATTGGTTACGAGCTGGCCATCGATAACCTCAATCACTGGTACATCAGAGAGACTTGTTTTGATTTTAAAAGCTGCAGGTTTTTGACGTTCTGCTTCAAAGCGATTCACGGCGATAACTGGCTGAGATACAAGCCTTGTGGCACCCTGTTCTGCGACGAGATTTCCATCTATATATGTGCTGAGAACATTAAAGTCGGTCAGATTATCTACAATGATTAGATCAGCCGGGTCATTTGTTTGTAATAGTCCTACACCAAGACCATAGGTTTTGATTGGTGTAACTGTAGCACTCCACAACACTTTCAGGGGGTCTATTCCGGCTGCGATGGCGCGTCTGACCATCTCATTAATATGTCCTTCAGCAAGGTCATCAGGGTGTTTATCATCGCTGCACAGCATACATTCTTTATAATGTTCATTGAGGAGGGACATCAAATCATCAAGATTGCGCGCAGCAGAACCCTCACGAATCTGCACCTTCATCCCCAGCGACAGTTTCTCCAGGGCTTCTTCCAGGCTGAAACATTCATGATCAGTGCTAATTCCTGATTCCACATACTTTTTAACTGCCGCGCCCCGTAATCTTGGTGCATGACCGTCAACAACTTTCCCGGCAACCCTGGCGAGTTTCAATTTTTCGGTCACATCTGCGGCATCATTCAGGACGCCGGGCACGTTCATCATTTCTGAGAGACTGACAATATCTTGTCTTGCTAAAAGAGATTCTATCTCCGATGCGGACAACTCAGCGCCGGCGGTTTCATAAGGGGTAGCCGGCACACAGGATGGTGCGCTGAAATGGAATTTGAAGGGTGTTTGACCTGCGTTGTCCAGCATAAATTCCACACCTCTCATACCCAGAACATTGGCAATTTCGTGGGGATCAGAAACGGTGGCAACTGTTCCATGAATAACGGCAGCACGGGCAAACTCAGTTGGAACCAACATGGAACTTTCAATATGAATGTGGGCATCAATGAGCCCTGGTAGGATATGATGGGTTTCGATAACGGCTTCTTCAATTACAGACTTAATTCTGCCGTTTTCAATATGGATAGTACCGGAAAAAACACGTTGATTTAAAACATCAACAATGCTTCCAGAGAGGGAAAAGGAGTTATATGTCATGGTCTCAATCTCAAGTACATGTTTATGATCAATTCTAGTCGGTTTCTTTTTGAGCCGGTCTGTAATTTAGTCTGATATCTGAATATAGAGAAAGAAAAGTTGACCATTCGCATATACCTCAAGGGTTCTTTCCGGCAATCAATTCTCTGAATCCCGAACATACTCTTGCGGTGTCATAGCCATAATTCTCTTGAACTGTTTATAAAAATGCCCAAGATTTTTATATCCACAGTCGTAGGCAATGCTGGTAACCGTTTTTTGTCGTCTAAGTAACTGCTGACAGGCCTGATCAATTCGAGTTTCGTTCAGAAATTCAGTAAAGGTCTTTTGAGTTTTGGATTTGAATAATCGGCAAAAGGAAGCATGGTCCATGTTCGCCAGGCGGGCTGCATCCCGACTACTTATATTCTGATCTGAACAGGAAAGAACAAACTGATGCACTGCATTAATCCGTCCACCTGACTTGCTTGAAATTGGAAGAATATCTGGCGTGTTTAGTAAAACTTGTTGATTGTCTCTGGACAATAAATCCAGAATTTTTATTAGCTCCAGTATCCGATCAACTCCCTTATGAGTTAATAATGCCTCCAGGAGTTCTGCAATTTCTGCCACAGCCTTCTGGCCGACCTTGATCCCAAGATGCGCTCTTTCCAACAGTGTTTTGATCTGGAGAAATTCTGGAATATCAAGCATTGATGTTAGAAGGTCTTTAGAAAATTGAACCACGATGGATTCAACAATATGAGTGGAATCCTCAGTGAAGTATACCTTGGGACTCATCCAGACATGAGCCAGATCAGGTCCAATAAACACCATGTCACCAGCTTTGTATCGATGAACAGACGCTCCAATGTTTCGCGTACCAGTACCGCTAACGATATACACAAGTTCAAATTCAGGATGATGATGAAATGACATGTCGAAATATGGGACAGAGTACTTAATAGCCTTAAAAGCACTTCTTACAGGAAAGATGATTTTCTCTTGTTTTAACTTCAAATCTTCATTGGCCTTGCAGTAAAAATTTATGCTAATGATAACACACTATATTGATTAAACACATAAAAACATCAAAATAGTGTAATTCTTTGCAAATGGGGTGGAAGTTCTTGTGCTGCAAAGGACCTAAATTGATATCAATTAAAAGAGGTAAAATCATGACATCGAATTTTCCAGTGACCAGGACAGCAGCAGATTTCAATAATATCAGCCAGGTCCTGGCCCGTCAAATCCCTGGTCGACCTACACTTTTTGAGTTTGGTATCAATGATCGTTTATTGGGCATCTTGTCTGGAGAAATTCAAGAAAACAGGACACAGCGTCTGGCGCCACTCAGCCGGATTATCAAAGCTTTCCATAGAGCAGGATATGATTATGCAACGGTATCAGGTTTTCGTACCAATACATTGAGTTTTCCCAAGGGTGAAATTGAGGAAAAGAAAAGTAAATCTTTAAACTCCGGATGCATGATTACAGACCACAAGAGCTTTGATAAATACCTGTGGCCGGACCCAAATGTCGGAGACTATGACCTGTATTTGGATTTGAAGCCCGAGCTACCAGAAGGTATGAAGTTGATAGCTAGTGGAAATGGCGGACTTTTGGAAAATGTCATTGATCTGGTTGGGTTCGAAGCATTGAGTCTCATGACAATTCTAGATGAAGAGTTGACTACAGAAATCTTTGATGCTGTTGGTTCCAGATTACTAAAATTCTATGAAATCGTTGCCAGTATCGAAACGGTAGGTGCCTGTATCGTAAATGATGATTGGGGCTTTAAAAATCAGACCATGTTTTCACCCGAAATGTTGCGACGCTGGGTCTTTCCATGGCATAAAAAAATCGTTACTGCGATACACGAATCAGGGAAGTCAGCCATCCTGCATTCCTGCGGCCAGCTCAAGGATGTCATGGATGATGTCATAGATGATATGCAGTATGATGCCAAGCACTCTTTCGAGGACCAAATCACTAGAGTTGAAGATGCCTATGAGGAATGGGGAGATCGCATAGCTATTCTCGGTGGTATCGATATGGATTTTCTGGCAAGGAAAGACACCGAATCAATTAAGCAAAGATCGCTAGAGATGCTCCGAATCGGTATGGCACGAGGTGGCTACGCTCTGGGGTCTGGGAATAGCATTCCTGACTATATACCTGATGAGAATTACTTCGCCATGATATCTGCAAGAAGTGAATTTTAATAACTTGATAGAATTATCAAAGGATAGAGCAATGGACAATATTTTGGCTCGATTAGGTCATATGGTTGCAGTTGGAAAAATTAACAAAAATACACCTCGGCCTGCGGATATGATTGGAATGGATGGTGCCGATGAACTTGCTGCCCAGGCAGTTAAACTCGGTATTGCTCCCAATGAGATTTTGAACAAAGGTCTTTTACTGGGGATGAGTGTTATTGGGGAAAAGTTTTCCAGGGGTGAAGCCTTTATCGCCAACATGCTCATTTCTGCTCAGGCTATGAATGCGGCTATGGAACATCTACGCCCATTCTTTGAATCTGGAGAGATAAAGTCAACGGGTACCCTCGTTCTGGGAACCGTCAGGGGCGACCTCCATGATATAGGTAAAAATTTAGTCAAAATGATCCTGAAAGGAGATGGCTGGGATGTTATCGATCTGGGGACAGATGTCAGCGCTGACGAATTTGTAACAGCAGTTGATGCGAATCCTCAGGCGTTGGTGGGGCTGAGTGCATTGCTGACTACCACCATGCTAAATATGGAGGAGGTGATTATGGCTCTAAAGAACAGAAATCCAAAGACACGGGTGTTCATTGGAGGAGCTCCAGTCTCACAGATGTTCTCAGAAGAAATTGGTGCCGATGGCTACTTTCGGGATCCACACAGTTTTGCCCGGTCTCTCCGCACCCGATAATTGGAGATTTTATCATGAGCAGATATACTTCGCTAGCTATTAGTAACCCGGAAGATCTAATTTTCGGCGTATCCCCAAAAAAAGTGCACTGCGGGAATGGTCTCGTCATTGGTAATGGTCTGGTAATCCCGGAAATCAATTTTACCCTCCCAACAATACTCATAAATGAAGCAAATTGGAAAACAGTACTAGACCACTACACCAGTATATGTGAAAGTGTCATCCACCGAGCCAGAACACTTGAAGTGCCAGGTCTGGTCATTGAGTTTGAGCAACTTCCTGTTATGACTATGCATCCTGAGTGGGGTGCTGAAATCACCATGCTAATCAAAAAACAGCTTGATGATTTCTTTAAAGCTTCGGGCATCCCCAATGCGTTGCGTGTTACAGTGGTTGATTTGCGCGATGCTGACAAGCCGCCTCTGCTGAGAAGGGGTGAAAGCTGGGAGCATACTCGCAACGCTTTCGAACTTTCTGCCCAGGCAGGTGCTGATATTTTGTCCATTGAGTCTGTGGGTGGAAAAGAGGTTCACGATCAAGCTTTGCTCTATGCAGATTTATCAGGAATCGTTGCCAGTCTTGGCGTCCTGGCTTTCCGGGACGTTGCCTGGTTATGGGAAGAGATTACTGAAATCGCAGAAAGGCATGGTGTCGTTGCAGGTGGCGATACAGCATGTGGATTTTCAAATACCGCCATGCAACTGGCAGGACGGGGCATGTTGCCCTCATCTCTGGCTGCCCTGGATAGAGCCGCGTCTGCTCCCCGAAGTCTGGCTGCCTTTGAACATGGAGCAGTGGGTCCGTCAAAGGATTGCGCCTACGAGGGTCCAATTATCAAGGCCATCACAGGTGTGCCCATCAGCATGGAAGGCCGATCTTCATGTTGTGCTCACTTCAGCCCTTTGGGAAACATAGCCGGAGCCATGGCAGATCTATGGAGTAATGAGTCAGTACAGAACATCCAACTTCTCAGCGGCTCAGCTCCTGAAGCCTTTATGGAATTATTGGCCTATGATTGTCGTTTGTTTAATACGGCATCTCAATCTAATCCAATTGCCCTTAGAGACATGTTGGTGAAAAGTGATCTGGAGTACAGTCCCGAAGCTCTCATGCTTGAACCTGAAACTGTGATTAAAATAGCAGGTGCCATTATTGGTCAAACAGATGGATATCTGCAAACTAAAGCAGCCATAGAAGTAGCCTACGAATCAATTATCACCGCCCATAAGCAGAAAACGCTTAAGATCAAAGATGCTGATCTAGGCTGGTTACAAAGTGTCCCCCAAGCTCTGGAATCATTACCCAAAAACGAATCAGAGGCTCTGGAATACCTCATCAAGGGATATGGACAATATTTCATACCAGAAGCCTATGGATTCTAATCTTTGATCCATAAAATTTAATTGTTTTAGGTAATCTTGAGCTATAATCAAAGCCGAGCAATATTTAATACTAGAAATTGACAGCTTGAACTGACGCTCATTGAGTTGAATCAATTTAACCAATTATTCTGAAAAGGTTTTCACATGTTAAGTCGCCTCCCCATTGGAATGTTCGCCAAAGCATTGGCACCCAGATTAAAATACCTACCTGTTGTTACTCGTGCTGCCTGGCGTAAACACCTCCATGTTCAAGGTGACCTGAAAGCCGGAAACGGATTTGCCCGAAGACCTCCTTATCAAATCAGTTTGCGCATCACCAATCGTTGTAATCAGCGCTGTGCCATTTGCGGACAATTTGGTGATACTGGATATATGAATGAGGGTGAGGGTGACTATCTGCTTTCGGAGCTGAAATTTGAACATTATAAAAAAGTGGTTGATGACACATCTCACTATAAACCAATTTTCTATATCACAGGAGGGGAAGCCCTTTTATATAAGGATCTGTTCAGGCTTACAGCATATATCAAAGAAAAGGGCTGCTACGTCTATGTGATCACCAATGGCGCCTCTCTTGAACGCAATGCCAGGCAGATTGTTGAACAGAAATGGGATATGCTCACCTGTTCTTTTGACGGACCAGAGGCGATTCATGATAAAGCCCGCGGCGTTCCAGGAACCTTTAAGAAAACAGCTCGTGGAATAAAATTGCTGCTTGAAGAACGGGGGCGAAAACCCGACCCCTATTTTTTGCTTTCCTCTACCGTGTCTGAGACCAATCAAGATCATCTATCAGAAATGTTTGATACAGCCGCTGAGCTTGGTCCCGATGGCCTCATTTTATATCTCTCCTGGTTCACCACCCAGGAAATTGGTGAGAAACACGCCAGTATTCTTAAAACAGAAATGGATGTAGATGCTAATACCTGGAAATCCTATATCGGACAAAACACCAGGATTAATGCGCCAGGGGTGAAAGCAAGCCTGGAGAAAATTGCTAAAAAGAAATATCCCTTTGGCTGGTTTCCCGTACCCTTTATTAAACCTGACCAGCTTATTCCTTACTATGAGGAGCCTGAAAACTTCCTGGGTTATGGTCCCTGCGTTGCTCCCTACTTGATGATTGATATCATGCCAAACGGAGATGTTGTGACCTGCCGAGATTATATTGATGTAAAAGTGGGTAACATTCAGGAAACCCCCATACTCGAGTTGTGGAACAATGACCGTTTTCGTGAATTCAGAACCCTTCTGAATAAAGAAGGGGGAACCCTGCCTCAGTGCAGCCGCTGTTGTGGTTTAATGGGGTTTTAAAATATCTAATCCACTTGGTTATGTGTAAGCTTGAAGACACAATGATTCCATAAAAATATTATTGTATACACGGAAAGAATGTTATAGCGTCCTGCTCTATCAATTAGAGTTTGGGGCGCTTGGTTATTCAGAGATTTGAAAAGGAACCGGGTATCAATGATTACATTGGAAATATTTGGAACAAGCGATATCCAGAGACTGATTGACTGGATACCAGATTCTGATTTTTTATTGCAATGGGCCGGCCCGGAGTATGTTTTTCCCCTGGATGAAGCGCAACTTAATCGTACTCTCAAAAAAACCAGAGGCGCTCATCCTTCCCATTTCATGTTCAAAGCGATGTTAAACAGCGTCACAGTTGGTCATGTTGAAATCATGGCTGTGGATTATGTTGAGAAGCGTGGCGTACTTGCCAGAATACTTATTGGTCCCAAAAATCATCGAGGTAAGGGCTGGGGCAAATCAATGATTCAGTCAGCCCTGAATTTTGCATTCAATGATCTGGCACTGGACAATCTTGATCTTGGTGTATTCAAGTTTAACAAAACAGCCGTGCATTGCTACAAGCAGCTTGGATTCGAGCCATACATAACCATTCCAAATTTGGAAAATGATAAATGGACGCTTCTGAGAATGAATTTGAACCGGATTACCTGGCAAAGAGCGGCCAAAGGAAATTGAGCAGATTGATTAGATAAATCCCTGAAATATTAACCGAAAGAGCCAAAATATGAATAAAATCGCCATCGCTGCATGGGATAAACTTGAACCACTGGTGCCAGTCTATGCCATGCTTGCCAATGTTGATCTGGTTATCACCAGATTTCAAGATAAAGATGAGGTCTCAGTTCTCTATGGGAGGTGTCACCACAGGGGCGCTTTGCTGGCAGATGGACATATTCAGGGGGATGACCTCATCTGTGGCTTGCATAATTGGGATTACAATTATAAGTCAGGGGTTAGTGCCTACAATAATGAAGAAAAACTTCATAAATTTACAGCATGGGTTGAGGATGGGCAAGTCTGGGTAGATGAAGATGAGATTAAAGCCTGGGAAATCCAAAATCCTCAGCCCTATAACCGAGATGCGTATCAGGGGCTATATCAGGACGTTCACGGTGCTCCAGAAGAACCACATGCCCAATACATTCAACATTTGGCCGAAAAAGGACTCAGTGAAACAGGGCATCATGGGCGCGTTGACGCCATGGGTGTTCCCAGACAGGAGCTACCCAGCTGGGATGATATTCAATTGTTGACAGCTCAACTGCATAAAGTACCCCTTTTGGATGAGACCCAAGTTGGAACCCAGGTAATTATTGGTCCAAATGCAAAGAAACCACTGGTTCTGGACCGACCTCTTTTCGTCTCAGATATGAGTTTTGGCGCCCTCTCTGAAGAAGCCAAAGTTTCCCTGGCAAAAGGCGCCGAACTGGCAGGAACCGGCATCTGCTCAGGTGAAGGCGGCATGCTTCCCGATGAACAGGCAGCCAATAGCCGTTATCTCTACGAATTGGCTTCAGCTCGATTTGGCTACTCCATGGATAAGGTCCAAAAATGTCAGGCCTTTCATTTTAAGTGCGGCCAGGGCGCAAAAACGGGAACAGGTGGTCACCTCCCAGGGAACAAGGTTAAAGGTAAAATCGCTGAAGTCCGTGGCCTGGCTGAGGGAGAACCAGCCATTTCACCACCTCGATTTCCAGATTGGGAAGACTTGGAAGATTATAAACAGTTTGCTGGGGAGGTCAGAGAAGCTACCGGTGGAATCCCCATTGGTGTAAAACTTTCAGCCCAGCATATTGAAAAGGACATTCAGGCAGCTCTGGATATTGGCGTTGACTACATCATTCTGGATGGTAGAGGCGGAGGAACCGGTGCAGCACCGCTCATATTCAGAGACAATATATCTGTACCAACCATACCAGCTCTCGCTCGTGCTCGCCGTTATCTGGATCAGCAGGGTCGTCAGGATATTTCACTGGTTATCACAGGAGGACTTCGATTACCAGCAGATTTTATTAAAGCCTTGGCTTTGGGTGCTGATGCCATAGCAGTTTCCAACTCTGCTATCCAGGCCATTGGGTGTCTCGGAATGCGCGCTTGCCACACCAACAATTGCCCCGTGGGGATCGCCACTCAGAAACCTGAATTGAGAGCACGCATTAAAATTGAAAAAGGAGCCCAACAGCTGAACAACTTTTTCAGAGCGTCTACTGAGTTAATGCAAGTCATGGCAAGAGCCTGTGGACACACTCATTTAAATCAATTTAATCATACTGATCTCACCACCTGGAAACGCGAGATGGCAGACCTCAGTGGCGTAACTTATGGAGGAATATTACATGAGTAATCATGAAAAAATAAACTACCTGGAATTTCCTGCGAAAAATATGGAGCAGACCAAAACCTTCTTCGGGGAGGCGTTTGATTGGTCCTTTGTTGATTATGGACCTGATTATGTCGCTTGTGCCAATGCAGGGATTGATGTCGGGTTTTTTAAGTCAGATCTGACAGCTGAGACGAGTTCAGGAAGTGTGCTTATTGTCTTCTATAGTGATGCACTCGAGGAAACGCTTGCGAAAGTTGAACAGGCCCAGGGTAAGATCATTAAACCAATATTTTCATTCCCTGGGGGGAGACGGTTTCACTTTTCCGATCCCAATGGAAACGAATTTGCTGTTTGGGCTGAGCCCATAAAATCAGAATGAGCAAAAATTCCAGGCTTCCTGCCCTATATCCACCTTGTATCTCAAAGCATCAAGAATAGTTTTCTGCGTACCATTCAACGATTCATGTTGAGGCCTGTTAGGCTTGTATCTCGGGGGATAAAAGGAAGTAATAATTTATGATCAATAACATAAAACCCCTGGGATTCATGTGGAAAACCAGAGACCCCTTTCTCTTCTGTGTTCATCATAACGATGCCTATCCTGTAGGTGATGGAAAAAATGGGTCCGTCAGCTTCGTTATCTGGACGCAATATAGGTCAGGATTTCGACCAAAAAGATGGCTGGAATATGTATCATGGTCGTCAGATACCAGGATTCCCTGCTCACCCGCATCGAGGGTTTGAAACAGTGACTGTCGTATTGGATGGCCTGGTAGATCACCATGACTCAGCTGGAGCTGCTGGTCGCTATGGGAATGGAGATGTGCAGTGGATGACTGCTGGAAGTGGTCTACAGCATTCAGAGATGTTCCCTCTGGTTCACGAAAACCAACCCAATCCCATGGAACTGTTTCAAATCTGGATAAATCTTCCAGCAAGGTCAAAAACTGCAGAACCAGCATTTAAAATGCTCTGGTCAGAATCCATTCCTGTCATCAAATCTCATGACAAAGATGGAAGAAAAACAGAAACCCGGGTCATTGCCGGCAATTTTGAAAAAACATCTGCACCGGCTCCTGCACCTGACTCCTGGGCAGCCCAATCAACAAACCAGGTAGCAATCTGGGTGATCACACTGGAGGCGGAGGCTGAGTTCGTTCTCCCATCGAGTAAGGCGGGAGTAAATCGAGACCTCTACTTTTACCAGGGCAGCTCCATAAATATTACTGGTCAAAAAATCCCAGGATATCATGCCGTAGAACTGACAACGCCAGATGAAGTCAAGATCAAAAATGGAGGGGAGCAGTCACGGATACTTCTCCTGCAAGGCATGCCCATTGACGAACCCGTGGTTCGATATGGACCCTTTGTCATGAACACTCAGGCTGAGATTCAGAAAGCCTTTGATGATTTTAGGTCGACACAATTTGGAGGATGGCCCTGGGACAGAAATGACCCCGTAAACCCTATAGGTCAGGGCAGATTTGCCAGATACGCTGATGGTAGAGAAGAAATCAAGGAATCCTGAGGCTGATTTTTGACTAGAATGAAATCAATCCTGATGATGTTACCAGCAGTTCTCTTTATGACCTGTTCCCAAATGGATGATAATGCCATCCCCAGGGATCAGTTTACCCAGGTGGAGATCAGCGATTTTGAAGTCAATATGGATAGGGATTATATCAGAGGTAAAATTCAGAATAATGGCACCCATAATATCACCTCATCTATCTTCAAATTTGAAATATACGCCGGAGCAGATTCTCTGGATTCTTCAAAAGTGCTACTTTCTCAGAATTTTGTGGTCCGTGAACCCCTAAAACCAGGCTACTCAACAGAATTCTATTTTGAATTAAAAATGGATTATGATTACACAAATTTTCACTATTCATACGATATTGATCAGATAAAGGGTCGCGAGAAACAATTATTATTCGCTGGAGGTCTTAAGCTTCATTGAGGAAAAGGGGGAAATAGTATTATACTCTCACCAAACCATGAGGTGTGCTGAATGAAATGTCCATATTGTGCTGAAGAAATCCAGGATGGTGCAATTTTTTGCCGTTACTGTTCAGCAATGAAAGAAAATGATCTCTGGATACCGCCCTCTGCAGGAAAAAGTTCTGAATCTGGTGGTCTCATAGGACCACGTTTTACCATGAGGTTTGCAGCTTTCTTTTTCTTCATCTCGGCATTGATAGAGGTTGTTACAATTGGTTCTCCAGTATCCTTGTTTGGTGCTGAGCGCGCGGGGTTTATGGCAGTGGTTTACCACCTCTTATACCTGGGAATATATGGGGGCGTGGGATTGGGCTTGTGGACTGCAAAATATTGGGGTTTTCAAATGCTGTTTTCAGGAACCTTGATCTACACGGTTGACAGGCTTCTCTTTATCATGTATGGTCAGGCTACATCCAGCCTCTTAAGTGAATACGGTGAGATGATGGGAGCCGGGGGGCAAGATGTCGTGGCCCAGGCTTCTGCATTGACTGTTGTTGCCACACTGATTGCATGGTGGGGTTTTGTAGCCTATGTATATTTCAAACGAGATTATTTCCAAGATCCTTCTACTCTTAAAGTATAATTAAGGTAAATTCTAAACCCATGGATCCTTTCGAAACTAAGAAAACCAAAAAACCTTCCAAGCGTCACCAGCCACGAGGGCTCACCATTTTATTTGAAGACAACGATATTCTGGTTGTTGATAAGATGAGTGGCCTCCTGTCTATGAGTAATGCTAAAACCCGTGATAGAACAGCCTATTTTGTCTTGAACAATTATGTCCGCAAGGGGAATGCAAAATCTCGAAAACGAATCTATATAGTTCATCGTTTAGATCGAGATACTTCAGGTGTCCTGGTCTTTGCAAAAAGTGAAAAGAACAAACGCTATTTGCAGGAAGAGTGGAAAAATTTCAGTAAAAAATACTATGCAGTAATTCATGGGAATCTTGATGAGAAGGAGGGTATCCTTTCTTCATATCTGGCTGAAAATGTGGTCTACAAAATGTATTCCACTGAGGATCAAAAAGTGGGCAAGCTTGCCAAAACAGGTTATAAGGTTCTCCAGGAGTCTAAAAGATATAGCCTGGTCGAGATTGATCTGATCACTGGTCGAAAAAATCAAATACGCGTTCAATTCGCTGATATTAACTGTCCCGTAGCTGGAGATAAAGTCTATGGCGATAGTGCTAAAGGTATAAAGAGATTGACCCTCCATGCAGGATCCATCAACATCAAACACCCAGGCACAAAACAAAGAATGACCTTTGAGGCAAAAATTCCCAGCTACTTCCAGTATCTTCTGAACAAATAATCGTAAAGGATAATGACGTGGATGTTGCCATCATCGGGGGAGGAGCAGCAGGTTATTTTTCAGCCATATCCGTTAAAGAAAATTATCCAGACGCCGATGTGGTTATTTTTGAGAAAACACATTTCTCCCTGGCCAAAGTCAAGATATCCGGTGGGGGGAGATGTAATATCACCAATGGCAATACATCTATCAGCGTGCTGGCCAGCGGGTATCCCCGGGGCAAAGCACTCATGAAAAAAGCATTAAAAATTTTTAACACCAAACATACGATGGAGTGGTTTGAATCTCGGAGTGTGCCGCTCTTTGTCCAGGAAGATATGCGCGTATTTCCAGTTTCCCAGGATTCTACAAGTATTATTCATTGCCTTATGGACCAGACGGAAGCAAAGGGTATTGCCTGTGAGTATTGGTCTGGCATTCAAGCTATTTCTCCTATAGGGAATAAGTTAAAACTGGAATTTTCCCGTCAGGATTTACGCCCCAGGACTTTTGATAAGGTGATTGTGGCAAGTGGTGGATCACCTAAATCTGAGGGTTTGGAGTGGTTGGCAAAGCTTGGGCATCACATTGTGGAACCTGTACCATCCCTGTTCACATTCAATATGCCCGATGAATCCATTGTTGAGCTTACGGGTGTTGCAGTAGATCCGGTGCTGGTCAGCATACCAGGCACCAGTTTGAAAACAAGAGGACCCCTACTCATCACGCATTGGGGATTTAGTGGGCCAGCTATTCTGAAGCTTTCAGCTTTTGGAGCCAGAATTTTCAATGAAAAAGACTATAATTTTAATCTCAGAGTCAATTGGCTGGATCAAGCCAATCATGAACTCGTTTTGATCCAGTTAAAGGAAGTGGTTGCAGAACATGCCTGTAAGCTCCTACCCAACATAAGACCCTTCGGTTTGCCAGATAGGTTGTGGCGCTATCTGCTTCAAAAAAGTGGATTGTCTCCGACGAAAAAGTGGAGTGAGCTTGGCAATAAGGGATTGAATAAGCTGGTTACAGCTCTCACCAACGACTCATATAAAGTATCTGGAAAAACAGGTTTTAAGGATGAGTTTGTGACCTGCGGAGGAGTAAGCCTGGACAGTATTGATGGGAAAACCATGGAGAGCAAAGTATGTAAAAATCTGTATTTTGCCGGTGAGGTTCTGGATATTGATGGCATTACTGGTGGCTATAATTTCCAGGCAGCCTGGACCACAGCTTTTATTGCTGCAAAACTTAATTAAAACATATTCTGATATAGGCTTAATATTATCAATGTGTAAACTGTCAGTTCAGACAGTATAGAAAAGGGGAGACTATGAAAACAACACGCAGAGAATTTCTCAAATCCGTAGGTATGGGTACCACTGCTTTGATGGCGCCAAACTTATTTTTGAATTCGTGTATGAAGAAGGTTCGCCCCAACATCATTTTCATTATGAGTGATGATCATGCCGAGCGGGCTATCAGTTGCTATAACGACTCCTTGATCCAGACCCCTAATATTGATCGTATTGCATCTGAGGGTGTTCGATTCCAGAACAGTTTTGTCACCAATTCTATCTGCGGACCCAGTCGAGCTACCCTGCTCACCGGAAAGTATTCACACTTAAATGGGATGTTGGATCATAGTTGCACCTTTGACGGCAGCCAGCTCACCTTTCCCAAGCTGCTTCAAAAGGCAGGTTACCACACATCAATTGTCGGCAAATGGCATCTGAAGACTGAGCCAACAGGGTTTGACTATTGGAATATTCTCAAGGGTCAGGGGCAATACTATAATCCAGAATTTAACGAAAATGGCGAAAAGAAAACCCACATCGGGTACGCCACTGACATTATCACTGACCAGGCCATTGAGACCCTGGACAAGTTGGATAAGTCAAACCCATTTTGTATGCTAATCCATCATAAAGCGCCCCATCGCAACTGGATGCCCAACTTGAAACATCTGGATGCCTACACCGATCAGGAAATTCCCCTTCCCGCAAATTTTCATGATGAATATGTAGGTCGGATAGCAGCAGGTGAGGCTGATATGCGTATTGATGATATGTATCTCACTTTCGATTTGAAGCTTCACGCCGAGTCAATCGAAAAAGAAACAGGCTCTGGTGGCAAGCAATCTTTTGCAGAAAAGGTCACCGAGACCTGGAAAAGTACCTACAATCGGATGACAGATGAGCAGAAGGCTGGTTGGGATGCCCACTATGATAAAGTAAATGAGGAGTTTAAGCGTCTCAAACTTACTGGCGATGAATTACTAAACTGGAAATATCAGCACTATCTCAAAGATTATCTACGCTGCATCATGTCCGTTGATGAAAATGTTGGTCGCGTACTTGACTATCTTGATCAAAATGGTCTGGCTGAGAACACGCTGGTTGTGTATACATCAGATCAGGGTTTTTATCTTGGTGAACATGGCTGGTATGATAAGCGGTTTATGTATGAAGAATCATTGAGCATGCCCCTGGTAATGCGCTACCCCCAGGAGATTCAGCCAGGTCAGGTATCTGATAATATGGTTATGAATCTGGATTTTTCGTCCACCTTCCTTGATTTTGCCGGGATTGCGATTCCAGCTGAGATGCAGGGCCATTCATTACGGGGCATTGTGAGGGGAAATCCACCTGCGGATTGGCGAGATTCCATATACTACCACTACTATGAGCATCCCCATGGCTGGCATGATGTGAGACGGCACTATGGGGTTCGAACCGAACGTTACAAGTTGATTCACTATTATGAGGAAGATGGTTTCTGGGAACTGTTTGATCTGGAGAAAGACCCATCTGAAATGAACAATGTTTATTCAGATCCGGCTTATGCCAAAATCGTTCAGGAGACCAAACAAGAATTAGTCAGACTGCAAAAACTCTATGGGGATGTTGAAATAGACAAATCCTAGTTTAGAGAATATTTATTCAAAATCTCTTTGTGTAGGTGTGACAATAGGGTGTACCACCTGACTTGATATAATAGTCCTGATGATAATCCTCACCAGAATAAAACTCACTGGCGGGGGTCACTTCCGTTACCACATCCAGGTCCTTCTTTTCAAGCAGGCCGATAAGCTTTTCAGCCGTAGCCTTCTGTTCTTCAGAGAGATAGAAGATACCTGATCGATATTGCGTTCCCAAATCTGGACCCTGTCCATCTTCCTGAGTAGGATCATGGGTCTCAAAAAACAGTCTTGCTAACGTTTCATAACTTACTTTTTTTGGGTCAAAAACAACCTCTACAGCTTCAGCATGTCCTGTGGTTCCAGTACAAACTTGTTTATAGGTAGGGTTAGGCAGAAACCCACCGGTGTAGCCCACGCTGGTTGAGATGACGCCATCCAGTTTTTGAAGTTGATATTCAACACCCCAAAAACAACCCGATGCAAAAATAGCTTTTTCCATGTGTATCTCCACTGGTTCAAAATTTAAAGAAATTGAGTTCACGCAATGCCTGGTATTCTTGGGAGTAAATCCTTCCCCCAGAAAAACATGTCCGAGATGTCCACCACAATTTGAACAAAGAATTTCAGTTCTCCGTCCATCTGCATCAGTTACACGTTTTACAGCACCTGGGATTTCATCATCAAAACTGGGCCAGCCACACTGGGCATCAAATTTATCACTGGACTGATAGAGGGGAGCATCACACTGTTTACAGGTATACGTTCCAGTATCTTCATGATGCTCATATTTACCACTGAATGGTCTTTCAGTGCCTTTTTTGAGGATCACTCGTTGTTCTTCCGGGGTCAATTTATTGTATTTCATAGGCTCCTGCGCTTGGTTGCAGTTAAAAAATGATAGGCTAATAAGCAGGATGGCCAATGATTTTGGGCAGCACTTCGATTCTTTTTGGCTTCGCATGGCCTCCTCTTTCTAATTAATCTAACCACAATATACATGCGCTTCTTTACGATATATGATAAAAATAGTTCCACTTTACATTAAGTATCAGGTCAATAAACAGTTTTCCTGCTTTTATTCTTGCTAGAAGACCAATTCAATTGATTTAAACAAACAAACTTCAGAACTCTATCAGAACCATCATTTTTTCGGTTTATATTGTTCTGATCACTCCACGGAATCGTGAGGAAAAATAATTCAACAGGGCATGCGTTAAGCAAGATTAATAAGGCGACGCAGTCTCGATGCTCAAATGTTCGTGGGATATCTCGGAAAGGTAGGCTATGGTTACCGGTGCACAAAAAATCCGCTTAGGCATATTTTTATTTATTACCACGGTATTGTTACTGGTGACATTGGTAATTGTCGCAGGAAAAAGCTTATTGGAGAAACGGGACCACTACTTTATTCAATACAGCAACATTTCCGTTATTGGTTTACAGTCAGGAAGTTCGGTCAAATATTACGGTATTAATGTTGGTCAGGTGGATGATATCAGTATTGATAACAATGACATTAATAATGTGACGGTGAAGCTCAGTCTGAAAAAGGGCACACCCATCAAGGAAGATGTACTGGCCACCCTGGTCAGTGTGGGTATTACTGGAATAAAGCAAGTGGAGTTAACCGGTGGTACCAATGAAGCCAAACTACTCAGCCCGGGATCCAATATCCAGCCGGGTACCTCCTATATGGAGGATATTACGGGGAAGGCAGAATTGATTGCCGAAAAATTTGAAGTCCTCTTGAACAACTTTATCGCTTTAACCTCAGAAGACAATCGCATTAAGGTGGGTAATATCCTTACAAGTACTCAGGATCTGGTTGCTGAGAACCGAGAAGTGCTCAATGCCAGTTTGGGAAACATGAATGCCCTCCTTGCAGAAAATCGCAAAAACCTGAAGCAGACCATCAATTCATTTAATCAACTCATTGATGAAAATCGAGCCACGCTCAGTCTGGCGCTAAAAAACACAAATTCCCTCATTGAGGAAAGTCGCGCTCCGCTACAAAAAACTTTTAGTCAAATGGACTCTGCAAGCCTGGCCATGGCCAGTTTTATGGTTGCAACCCGCCAGAGCTTGAGCCGGTTGGATACGGTACTAAATAATGCAGCAATTTTTAGTGACAACCTGGCTGATGCTAACATCGCTGTTATTGTCGCTGATATTAACAAGACACTAAATACAGTAAATGAAACCTTTACCCATATTGATCTGACTATTCTAAAAACACGTCCGGATCTGATTAAATCTATTGAATCTTTAAAATTATCCGCAGAATATTTGAGTGAGTTTTCACGAAAAGTGAATGATGATCCTTCGCTCCTGCTGCGCTCAAAACGTTAAAATCAAGGTGATGCAATGAAACGCTTCCATGCAGCGCTGCTGACATTTCTGTTCATCTCCTGCGCCAGCCAGGCACCCATATCAAGGAATTACTATGTGCTGGAATATTTTCAGCATACGGAGAAACGGGAATTATTTCAAAAAGAGCCATTCAATTTCGCGGTGCAGGTAAGCGATGTAACCATTCCCAATACCTATAACCGCAGAGAAATAGTCATTCGCCATTTTGGACCGCGGATCACCTACTCTGAAAACGATATTTGGGCGGTTGACCTAACTGAAATCATCCCAAGTCTTATGACAAAACGCATCAGTCGCTATGGCATTTTCAGACAGGTGGCCCGCGAGTTTCTGAGTTCACGTCCTGATTATGAGATTCGGGCAAAGATCAACAATATTGAGGTCTATGAATCAGAAGATTTAACAGCTTCGCGCTTGAATATGGATTTTACTCTGCAGCGCCTGGGTACCAAGGAATATACGGTGGAACATTCAGTCAACCGCGAGGTGGTCCTGGCCGATGATCAGATGGAAACATTTGTACAGGTCATCAACGAAACCATCCTTGAAGAGACGGACAACTTTCTCACGGAAGTCATACAACATTTCAATGGAACGGAAAAGAAGCCCGAAGACCGTCTGATCACAGAAATAGATTCCACCTTCATTGATTCTCTAGACGGGGGGTCAAAAGGGTTGGGGATTCTTTTCTTTCCAGCCATTTCAGAAACAGATAATGAGCTTCCCTATAAAATTATTAGTGAAACCGGCGAGGAGAGCATAGGAATTCCTGATAAAGGCATGCCGTTGGCAGCAGGGAACTATAAAATCGAATATGGGTCTGGAAGCACAAGTCAAATATTAAAGCAGGAAAATATTGAGATCATTCCTCGCTATAAAACTATTCTCAAGCCTGATTGGAGCACTTTAATTGTTGACATTATTGACGAACGCAGAGAAGTAGCCAAAGTTCGATATGAGGTTTTTTCCTCAGAAAATGGGGAGAGTTATGGGACCCATATCCCTGTCGATCGTGAATATGGTGAAGCCCAAAAAGTTTGGCTGCTAAAGCCGGGATTATACAAAATCACACTCAACAGTGAGCCATTTAATACCTACCTGGATTTTTCAACAGTCTATCTGAAGGAAGGACAGCACCAGAAATTGACCATTGTGGTGGGGACCAATGAGGATGGCACCCCGAACAATCTAGTTGGCGCAGGTTTGCTTGAGGAAAATGAACTTGCAGGTCGAACTGGTAACTGGCGTTTTCTCAACGCAGTCTTTGGGAATGCCACCTATGTGGGTGACAATGAAAAAGGCCGGAACCAGGATGAATCGTCAATCACCCTGAACACCCAGTTTGAAAATAAAATCACATATGACGATTTCCCATGGAGTTACACCCTGCGCAGTCTTGTTGAGTTGGGAACCACACAGGATTCAGAGACAGGTTCAGGGTTTCGTATTTCCAATGACAAATTTTATTTCAGGAATACGTTGGTGGTCTATTTCATGAAGAATCTTGGTCTTTACGGTCGTGGTGATGTTGAATCCCATATTTTGAATGAGTTTCAGTATTTTACAGAATCGATCAATTATCGCAAGAAGGATCTTGAGGATAAAATTGTGGCTTATGGACATAGTGTTAAAACAGTTCAGATTAGCCCCAGTTTTATGCCGCTTACCCTTAAAGAAGGGATGGGGCTAAATTTCCGAGCTTTGAACAATGGGCGATCAAACCTAAACATCCGTGTTGGACTAGGTCTGCGCCAGGACTACTACAATTCTGTTTTTCTACCTTCTGATGTCACTGAAATCGATAGCAATGGCGTAACCTACAAAATCTGGAATTCTCGGGAATCTCTAAACAAAAGAGGAACTGAAATATCCATTGTAGGTAATTTTCAGTTACCCTTTAATCTGACCTATTACACCAGTGCTGATTTTCTGATCCCGTTCGACAATACTGAATCAACCACCATCGACTGGGAAAATGTGTTCAACATCAAGGTGTTTAAACATATTTCCATTGATGATCGTATACGCTTGCGCAACAAGGAAGATGAAAACGGGAAGGACTACCTAGAGTATCGTCACGCTTTGTTTGTAAGGTTAACTTATTTCCTGCGCTAATGCATAATCTCCGAGATAGCTAAAAAGTGGATCAAGACAATTCAAATATTAAAGTCGAAGCCCAGTCCCTATATCTGAATGGCCCCCTGACTCATGATTCGATTCCGGATATTCACAAACAGCTCAAACGGATGAAAATCATCGGAATTAACAGCCTTGACCTTTCCGGGATCACCAAGCTGGATAGTGCTGGAGTGGCATTTCTGGATCAGGTCATTGAGCAACAATGTCCAGAAGCTAAACTCACAAATATGTCAGAAACACATCGGCAATCCCTGGAAACATTTACCTCTAGAAATCACGCCTTACCCACCCTTCCTCCAGCTACTGGTCTCTTCGAGAGGCTTGGAGCCGGGGTCTACAGCCTACGCCACACCATCAGTGAATTAGTTCTGCTGATTTCCGAAGTTACCTTTTGGTCCGCTGTTGGAATATTCAGTAGAAGAGGTCGTCGAAAAGGCGCGATTTTACATCAGATCCTCCTTGTTGGGAGTGATGCAGTTGGCATTATCGCTCTACTTTCTTTGGTATTGGGACTAATCCTGGCGCTGCAATCGGCAGCTCAACTCAGACAATTTGGTGCCAGTATCTATGTCGCAGATCTAATTGCTGTCTCCATGGTCCGCGAAATGGGTCCCATGATGACTGCCATTATTGTTGCAGGGCGCAGCGGTTCATCCTTTGCCGCAGAAATATCCTCAATGAAGGTCAGTGAGGAAATCGATGCTTTGCGTATGATGGCCATTAATCCCATTCGTTATGTTGTAGTTCCGAAATTTATCGCTCTTTGCATTAGTATGCCGCTGCTGGTGATCCTTTCAATGATCCTGGGAATTATTGGTGGTTTTATAATCGGGATTACATATCTAGATTTAACTCCTCTCTCATATTTCACTGAAACATTGAGCGTTTTAACCCTGGAGGATTTTTTTGTTGGTCTAAGCAAGAGTCTGTTCTTCGCCGGAGTCATTGTCATCATTGGCAGCTATTTTGGTTTTCGAGTCCAGGGCGGAGCAGAAGGTGTGGGTCGTGTGACCACTTCTGCAGTTGTGAGCTCTATTTTTGCTGTAATAATCCTGGATGCACTTTTCAGCCTGATATATATGCTCTGATATGACTACTGAACTCATCATTCAAATCAAGAACATGGTGACTCGTTTTGGTGATCGAACCATTCTTGACCACATTGATCTTGACTTCTATCGCGGTGAGGTCGCGGTAATACTCGGTGGCAGCGGGAGCGGCAAAACCACACTTCTAAAAAGTATCCTGGGTTTGGTAATACCTGATGAAGGAGAGGTCAAGCTCTTTGGCCAGGATTTTAATACCTTCGATGAGCAGGGTGTCAAGACAACCCTCCAACGAATCGGGGTCCTTTTTCAGAATGGGGCTTTGCTGAATTCTTTGAGCGTTCTCGACAACATGTCTATTCCAGTGGAGCAGCACACAAACCTCGATAAGGCAATGATTCGTCGAATGGCTACAGTAAAATTAGGAATGGTGGGTCTGGCTCATGCTGCTTTTCAGCTTCCTTCAGAGCTGTCTGGGGGTATGCGTAAACGGGCCGCACTTGCCCGAGCTATCGCTCTGGATCCGGAATTGCTGTTTTGTGATGAACCCTCAGCTGGGCTGGATCCCATTACCAGCGCCGCGCTTGATGAACTCATTTTGACTTTGCGTGATCAGTTACAGATGAGTATTGTTGTGGTAACCCATGAACTGGCTAGCATCCATCGAATCGCCGACCGCATTGTTTTTCTGGATAAAGGCAAGATCCTGTTCCAGGGGAGTTTATCCGAAGCTAAAAGCTGTGGGCTTGAAATGGTGGAGAATTTCTTTCGTGTAGGAAGTTTCTGATACTTACTAAATAACTTTTATTTGTGTCCCAAGATTTCAATAGTCAACTTAATTGATGCTAAGGTAGATAATGAATTTAAAAAAGCTAAAACTGGCAGAAGAGAAATTCTTCAACATGTATCCCGGAGGATTTGAACACCCTGATATGGTAGCTGTGGGTAAAAAACATAATATGGACAAGACCATTATTCAGGTTCAGGAAGCCTTCTCAGAGGATCAATTTGGAGTTTCTAAAACCATTGTTCAAGCCATGAGCAAGTTTGTGAGTCGTTCATCCATGGTCAGTCTCTTCGAGAAACCCAAGTTTAGAGATTTTGTAAACACACTAAATCATCAGCATGAGACTATTCTTGCCAATGGATTGAAAGAAATGTTGCATGGTAATCAAGAGCAGGGCTTTAATATGATGTTGGATGTGCTGCTCACTGGAAAACTGGCCAAGTGGTCTCTCATTTCAATTCTTCCTGTGTATCATAAGCCATATGAAGAAGTGTTTGTTAAACCCACAACGGCCAAGGGGGTGATCCAACAATTCGAATTGGATTCCCTGGTATACAAACCCCGTCCCAGTTGGGAATTTTATCATGAATTCCGTTCTATCATCAATGAGATGAAATCCAAAGTTGATAGCAGACTGGCACCCAACAATGCTGCGTTCACCGGTTTTTTAATGATGAGTATGGAGGTTGGTTAACATGAATCAATTCAAGAAAGGCGATCCCCTGTCCCATGAGCCTTTTTCTTATGAGCAAATAAAAGATGGGCAGATCCAAATATTTTATTCAGGTCGACTTGCCAAAACTATCAAGGGGAAAGAAGCGGAGCGATTTTTGTTTAAGATTAGCGGTGCTGGTGATCTGGACTCTCAACATATTATGGCCAAGATCACAGGCAAATTTAAGTTCGGAAATGAACGAGACCGCCGTTCGCATAAGGGGGATGAATAAAAAAACCGCCCTTGCGAGCGGTTTTTAACTAGCGCGGACCCCGATAGTCGAGCGTTAGTGGAAGAATCAATTTTTGTTGGATCAATCGAAGAGAATTTTAATGCTGATCTCTTCTCCTTTTTTCTGCATATCTTCAGGAGTAAGGTCTGAATTGGCCATATAGGCCTGAAGACATTTTTGGCCAGTATCACCTATTATCTCATCACCGTTGACAAAAAACTTGCCCTTTTCAATCGAGATGGTTTCAATCTTTTGAGGAGGGGTAGCACCGCTTTCTGCCAGAATGTTTTGAATGGTCTCGGCCAAATTGTCTAGCCTGATGACTTGTTTGATCGATTTGTAGTGCTTCTTTTTAATAATAGCGTGTGCTGATTCAAGCGCTTCAAGATGGACAATCAAAGAATCCAAGCCTTCTAAACCCTCAAGGCTGGGCAGTTCTCCTAATTCAATTTTCAGGTCCATCTCTTCCATAACGGGATGGAGAGCTTCCAGGGAAGCGAGTTCAGTGGCATCCTCAAGGTATTCCTGATATTTATGGAATTTTTTTTCTGGCATCTCCTTCTCATTATCCAAAACTTTAATGATCTTTTTAGTCATTGGGTTAAAATCAATGATGATCTTATTCTTTTTGAAAAATCCTGATTTCTTGATGACGATACGTGCGGCTTTCTGTTCATGTCGTGGCATTCTATGTACAATGATGTTTGCAGCTACTGAATCTGACTCGTCACCATCCTGGATGAGATAGATCTCTTTATGATGCTTCTCTCCTTGGGGCTGTTTATGGACAATGACCTTTTTTTCCTGGGCTACTGCTGAGAGGGCAAAAACCCCAAGAAGCAGTATAAGTAGTATGTGTTTCTTTGATGTCATATTAGACTCCTTTTCAATGTTTATGGAGGGGAAGATAGAGAATAAAAAGAGCAAATGAGAGAAATGGCATGAATACACTGATTCGTGGCTCTGAATCAATTGATTTATTCAATATCTCGTTGGTGCCATGTAATGCGTCATTTGTGCCAGAGATACATGGTTTGAGCGCCTTAGGGGTCGAAGAAGTAAAAAAAAAAGATATATTGGCTCACTATGTTACGTAAATGGATAGAACCTGTCCTGCTTATACTGCTCTTTGGAGTTGCTTATTTTTCGCCGATTCAGTCTGCCACCAGGCCGGTGTTTTACGGCGAGTTTAATAATTTGGACGGCAGTCTGTATGCAGTCCGCATTTTTGATATCCTACTTTCCGTCGCATTGGTTATGCTGGTGGCGCGAACCTTGATTCCCAATCGGCTCAACCTGGCAACCCTCCTGCAAGTTGTAGGGTTATTTGTGGGTTTGTTACTATTAGGTTCTGGTTTGGAATGGGGATGGGACCAACTGGTGCTGAGGGCATTCAATCTCCCCACTTCACCGGGAGAGGTGTCTGATAAGATGTTGCTAACCTCCCGGAAAGAGATCTTGAAATTGACCATCCTCCCTGGAAATGTGCTGGTAATGGTAGGGGGCATCTTCTATGGGCTCATGCGTGAACGAAATCAGCAGATTCGTCGACAAGAGCGTCTGGAGCTGGAGAATCTTGAAGCGGAGGTAAAATATCTTCGCTCCCAAATCAATCCACATTTCCTGTTTAATACCTTGAATAATATTTATGCCATTACCCAACGTCACCATGACCAGGAAGGCAGCGATGCCCTTCTGCGTCTCTCCGGATTAATGCGATATATGCTATATGATAGTGAGGGTGATGTTATTGGGCTCCAGCAGGAGATAGATCACCTCAACAACTATATAGATCTCATGCTCCTGAAATATGATAAGGAAGATCTACCACAGGTAGAACTGATAGTAGAAGGAAATCCTGAAACAACCCAGGTCGCTCCCCTCATTCTTTTACCATTTGTGGAAAATGCCTTTAAACATGGGATTGATAATCAAGGCCAGGGCTATATCAAAATCCTATTGAACCTTTCAACAGACAAGATTTCCTTTTCTGTTAAGAATTCCCACTTTCCAGACCGACGGGCATCAGCTGACCACAAGGGAATTGGGCTGGACAATGTGAAGCGTCGCCTGGACCATCATTATCCCGAACAGCATAGCTTATCTATTGAGACATCAGAGGATGAATATGCCATTGCATTGGAGATTCAGTTTTGACTGACCAGGTAAAGTGCATTATTGTAGACGATGAAAATGGTGCTATAGAAATTCTGACAAATTATGTGTCAAAGGTGAGCTGGCTTCAATTGGAAGCAGTGTTTCGTGATCCCATGGAAGCTTTGAACCATCTCTCACGCAACTCAGTTGATCTGGTCTTTATGGATATCAATATGCCAGATCTCAGTGGGCTCCAGTTATCTCGCCTGATCCCTCCGGAGCAAACGGATATCATTTTTTGTACTGCCTATCCCGAACATGCTGTGGAGAGCTATGAAATTCCAGCATTGGATTATTTGCTAAAACCAATTCCCTTTGATCGATTTTTGGCAGCGGTGAACAAATTTCAAAAACGAGTGGAGAAAGCACCAGATGTGGGAACGAGTAAGGGAGGCCCCACTCATCAGATATTTATTAAAAGTGGCTCCCAGATCCACCAGGTGGATACCCGCAAGATTTCACTCATTCAAAAAGATGGCCATTACATAATATTTAAGATTGATGGCAAGGAATTGCTATCACGGATGACGTTTACTCAGCTGCTCGAACTACTACCAGGAGATGAATTCATCCAGATCCACCGCTCCTATCTGGTAGCTATCCCCAGGATTGAAGTTATCCACAAACAATTTATCCAGATCGAGGGTAGGGAAATTCCTATTGGTGACGCCTTTAAAAAGGAATTCTTTGATAGAGTTAACTTTATAGGGAATTAGGAAGAATTATAGTGAAACAAAAAAGGCTCTCAAACGAGAGCCTTTTTCAATTGAAGTATGAAGGACTATTTAGCGGTTCCGACTGCTGCTTCCAGTTCTTTAAATGCCTGTGAAGCTTTAAACTCAGCATAAAGTGCTTCTTCGTTCTTGATGACATTTACGACTGCTGTACTAACAGCATCTTTTTTCAAACCGAGCTGAACATAAGCAATCCAGGTACCACCCTTTTTCTCATAGGGATAGCGTTTCAATACGGTAACACCGTTTAGAGTGTTGTCAGTTACCGTTTTTGAGGTGGATTGGTAGAATTCAACAATCTGAGTATTCTCAGACATACCTGCTTCTTGGGTAAAACTTTTAACCTGGCTTTGGACTTTGGCTGAAATGCGTTCTGACAGCTCAACTTTACCAGCTTGTTTGGCTTTGTCCATGGCTAAATCCATTTTTCTGGATTCACCCATTCCCACGGAATAGATATACATATCATCTTCTTCAGGGGGATTGGTAAACCAATCGGGTAAATCAGCGGGTCCCTTGGGATTGTTGGCACCATCGGGCATATCGATGACTTCTTTTCCACCTGAGCAGTTAAGCATGACCAAAGCGGTCAGTACAATTAAAAAACTTAGTTTTACTATCTTCATGTTTCCTCCTCATTATTCAAACTCACTTTGGCGAAGCGATTTTAATATAAGTTAATTCTCGCTGATATCATGAAAAAGTTGGCAATGGCTTTTGTTCCTGACTAATTTCCAAACATCGAGTAAACCTCAAAACAAACAGATGGGATTATTATGCACAAGACATGCCTTGTGTTATTGGCTATATGCTTACATGCCAATGACATACGTATCTCTGAAGTGATGTCAAATCCTCAGGGATCGGAATATGAAAATGAATTTATCGAAGTCTATAATGCCTCAGATCATGTGATTCACATCAATGGTTGGATTCTAAGTGATGGAAATGGCGTGGATACCATTTCTCATTTATCAGGACCAACTGAGATTCAACCTGCCAGGTACGCCCTTATCCTGGATCCTGGGTATAATTTTTCATCAGGACCATACACTGACATCCTGAATGACACGCTTCCAATATATACTATTTCCACAGATGGGAGTTTTGGTAGTGGTGGACTTTCCAATGCCGGGGAGTCTGTTCTCATACAGAGTCCTGACTCGTTAATCTCCAGTGAAATGTCCTGGGTCTCATCAACTCAAAATGGCTTTTCCTGGGAACGAGTGTCTTTGAATACCCAGGATTCATTGAGTGTCTGGCAGCAATCCCTGGAGATAAATGGTACACCTGGATATCGCAATTCAGTCACCCCTCCTCTTATTAATCTGCGTTTAGTAGACGTGATAATCGAATCGTCTACAGCTGGTGAACCTGTGGAAATCATACTGGGAATTAAAAATACGGGGGAAAATCTGGTGCCAACTTTTTCAATTTCTATTTATCGCGATGATAACCAAAATGGTGAAAAGAATAATGGCGAGTGGGAAATGGTCTCACAGGTAAATACAGAGGTACAGCCACAGGAAGTGATTGCATATCCACTTCAGCTATTTCCCCTCATCCCTGGAATGCATCAACTTGAGGCCGGGGTGTTCACTGCAAATGATGAAAATGCGGAAGACGATTCTCTGCGGTTTGAAGTAGTCGGCTCCTACCCTCGAAACAGCATCAGTATTATGGAGATTATGTACAGTCCATCTTCTGATCAACAGGGGGAATGGATCGAAATTCAAAATAGAAGTGATGGAAGGGTCTCATTGCAGGGGTGGACTTTTTCAGATGCCAATCAAACTCGACATAGGATTAGTGACACACTCATGTTTGTTGATCCATTAGAGTATTTGACCTTATGTGCTTCCTCAAATATGGCGAACTACTTTGGTCTTGAGTTAGAACAAGTCCACGAACTCAGTTCCTGGCCTGCCTTAAATAGCTCGTCCGATTCTGTTCGTTTATTTGATGCCAGTGGTCATGAAGTAGCATCAGTATTTTATCGAGGCAGTTGGGGTGAATCCGCCACTTCTCTGGAACGACGTCATCCGAACATCTATCCCCGTGATGAGATAAACTGGGCGGCCAGTATTCAGGCAGATGGGGGAACCCCTTCTAAAATGAATACCAGACATCTGCTTCCCGTGGAGATAAAGGTCGATGAAATCAAGATAGAAATGCCAACCATGATTGGGCCGACACAGGCTGAAGTGTTTTTAAAATTTCAAAATATGGGGATGGACACTTTGCATATACTGGAACTTGATTCTGATGCTGACATTTACTGGTCTGGCATCCTATCAAGCTTCGGACTTGACTCCCTTACTTTCGCAAGCTCCATGCTGTGGCCCGGTTATAACGAGATTCCAATTCGCATCATTCATGGTGAGGAGGTTCTGGCTGATACTTCAATGCAGGTCATCTTGGGTTATCAGCCTGGTCAAATAGCAATTAACGAGATTCACTATATTCCCCATGAAGATCAGGTCGAATTCCTCGAATTTGTAAATATAAGCTCAAGAGAAATTGACTTGAGAGGCTGGACTTACAGGGATAGAAGTGGTGCTGAAGGCGATGTGGTGTCTCAGCTGGTTGTCCAACCAGACAGCCTGTTTTTATGGACGGGTGATGTCCTCAAGCTCTCTGATTGGTCTCCTCCATCTGCCAGTATGGTTGAGCTTTCAAATTGGCCAAGTTTGAACAATAGCTCAGATTCAATAATCATTCTTGATCCCCTGGGTCACAGGATGATAGCCCATGGCTATGAATCTCCTCCCAATGCTGAATTTGGGAAAAGTCTTGAGCGGTTAGCGCTCTGGAAGTCACAAGAATTGGTAACCAGTTGGTCTGTCTGTCAAGATCCAGCAGGCATTACTCCTGGGGTGAAAAATTCGACGGTTCTGACACCCCGTAACCTTACGCTCCAAGAATTGACAACCCTGGATTCGATTCTATGGGTGGGTGAAGGTTTTTTTGTCCGTATTCCCGTACTGAATGCAGGGGTTGATTTTGTAGAGGAGGCCGTCCTGAATGCAATACTGGCACAAAATGAATTGCCAATCGGGAATTGGTCATGGACACTGGTTGATTTGGCCGCAGGAGATACTCTTACCACGGACATCGAGCTGATTTCAGAAACCGCAGGCTGGGTTACCCTGGAAGTCACGATTCATTATGAAGGGGATGAAACCCCCTATGATGACACCATCTTCGAACAGATATATATCTCTGAAAATGCCACAGGTGCTATCCTCAATGAAGTGATGTCACTGCCCGTGGTGGAACAGAGCGAATGGGTGGAAATTTACAATAGATCTGATAAAACCATTGACCTGATGGGGTGGCTGTTGGCTGATAACTCAGGGGCAAGTGTAAGTCTTTCTGATACCAGTCTGCTTCTGGAACCGAAGCATTACCTCGTTTTTGGTCCTGATGATTCTATGGGGCCAGACATCTTTGAAGGGGTGTATCAGGGAATTCAACACTTCCCGACTCTCAACAATACGGAAGAAATGCTTAGATTATTTGATCCCCAGGGCATTACCATGGATGAGATGTCCTATAACAACTTTACAGAGTTGGTAACGGGACGCTCTTTGGAAAGAATCCGCTCACACACGTCTGGTGAGGACCCGGGAAACTGGAGTATATGCATAGCTGAGTTCGGTTCAACACCTGGTGAAGAGAACAGCCTCTACCTGGATGCTCTTGGATCAAAGCTTGATGTTGACTTGAGTCCCAATCCCTTCTCACCCAATGGGGACGGACAAGATGATCAATTAGGCATCGTATATGAACTCCCATTTGAGCGGGGTCTGATGTCCATTATGGTTTTTGATTTGGCAGGCCGACAAATAGCCTGGCCTGTTCAATTAAAACCAGTCAGTCATCGCGGGCAGGTCTGGTGGGATGGTGAAGCAAACTATGGGGGCAAGGCTGTAACAGGCCTATATATCATGAAACTGCTATTCGATGATCAGGCTGGAAAAGTCTGGACCTGTCTCAAAAAAGTATATTTGATTCGCTAGAATTGCTCTTGGTAGAAAATCTAAACAGCATATTTTGACTCATCTTGAATAGATCGCAGTGTTGCATGAGATGAAGGGGTAAATTATCGTAGCTGAACAGACACAGGGCCATTCAATCTGGCTCATCCCGGCAAGTCCTGAATATGACTATCTGCAAAACTTGATAACCCAACTCTCCGAGAGAGGAACAACAGCGCTATTCTCGCCACATGTTACCTTGTTAGGTCAAATGACATCAGATGTGGATTGGATAAAATCTAAAATGATGGCGTTTTTTAAAGATGCCACCTCATTTTATCTCAGCTTCAGTCATACCGGGATGTTTGATACCTACTTCAGAAGTATCGTCCTGCACACTCATCCCAATCCTGACCTTGAAAAGATGCAGGCCAGCGCAAAAATCCATTTTCAGGTAGAGACTAGAGATGCATTTATGCCACACCTAAGCCTGCTCTATAGCAATTTTCAAATATCTCAGAAGAAGATCTTGATGCACGGCATTGCCCTTGAATCCCCTCTCTCGGTGAGAATCGAAGCTGCTGTGTTGGTCGACACCAATGGCGCGCCAAATCAATGGCAGGAAATCCTTAGAATTCCATTTAACTGACATAAAAAAACCCCGGGGACCGAGGTTTTTTTATTCAATTATATAAAGCGTTTTACTCTTCTTTCAGGGATTTCACAAGACCTGTAATCACAGCTTTGGCATCACCAAAGACCATCATAGTCTTATCATCAAAGAACAATGGATTAGCTTCACCGGCAAAACCGGCACCCATGGATCGTTTGACAAACATAACGGTTCGGGCATAATCAACATTCAAAATAGGCATGCCGTAAAGTGGACTGTCTTTCTTGGTCCGGGCAGCCGGATTTACAACGTCATTTGCTCCGATAATGAGGGCAACATCGGTGTTCTGGAATTCATCATTGATGTCATCCATCTCATATAACACATCGTATGGTACGTTGGCTTCAGCCAAGAGGACGTTCATATGACCAGGCATTCTTCCAGCAACTGGGTGAATGGCATATTTAACATCGATTCCCCGTGCTGTAAGGATCTCAGCCATTTCGTTAAGAACATGTTGAGCCTGAGCAACAGCCAGACCATAACCTGGCACAATGATTACGGATTGAACTGTATCCATAATCATGGCAGCATCTTCAGCAGTATAGCGTGTCACTGTCTTTTGCTCGCCACCGCCTGTACCGGCATCACCTGTACTGTCATCGGTACCTACAGCACCAAAGAGGACATTGAAAAGACTGCGATTCATGGCATCGCACATTAATTGGGTCAATATCAACCCAGAGGCACCAACCAGAGCACCCGCAATGATCAATACATTATTGGATAGTACAAAACCTGTTGCAGCAGCAGCCAGACCTGAATAGGAATTCAGGAGGGCAATCACCACCGGCATATCTGCGCCACCAATTGGAATTACAAAGGTAATACCAAAGACAGCAGCAATTGCGATAATGAGGAGTGGCCACATAGGTACATCGGGAGCCAAAACATACATGACACCGAAAATCACAACACTGATCATTAATAGAAAGTTAAGTATTTGGTGCATGGGCAGAACGATGGGACGACCTGGCATAAGACCTTGTAGTTTAGCGAAGGCAATCAATGAACCGGTCAAGGTGACCGTACCGATGAACAAACTCAGAATGAGCGTAATATTCACATCCAGTGTCACAGGCAGCGTGGTTGGCTCAAGATATTCTGAATAAGCCACCAGGGTTGAAGCGATACCACCAAACCCATTGAAAAGGGCTACCATTTGTGGCATGGAGGTCATTTCGATTTTTTTGGCAACAACTCCACCAATGAGTCCACCAACAACCATACCGACAATGATTTGAACGGGACCGGCGATACCAGACACCACCAGGGTGATTACAATGGCGATGGCCATAGCCATCATCGCATATTGGTTGCCTTTCCGGGCAGTTTTAGCTGAACCAAGGTACTTCAATCCAATAATAAAAAGTGCTGAAGCCAGGAGATAGGTGAACTGTTCTAAATAGATCATCATCAAGCTCCTTTCTCAGTCTTTTTATCTTTTCTAAACATCCCCAACATGCGGTCTGTTACCATAAATCCACCAATCACATTGATCATGGCGAAAACGATGGCCAGAACTCCCAGGATGGTGCTGATTTTCCAATTATTGGCATTGGCAGCCAACAGGGCACCCACTACGGTAATACCTGAAATGGCATTTGAACCAGACATGAGAGGGGTATGCAACAGCGGTGGAACCTTTGTAATCAACTCAAAGCCGATAAAAACGGCGAGAGTGAAAACATAGATGGATACAACTAGACTTTCCATTATGCATTCCCTCCTGATATAGATTTTTTAACAAGATCATTCTGAATTTCGCCAGCGTGGGTGATACATGCGCCAGCGGTGACTTCCTCTTCGAAATCAAGAGAGTTATCTTCTTTCTGAAAAAGGTTTTTGAAAAGATTGAGCAGGTTTTTGGCAAGCATTCCACTGCCATTGATAGGCAAGGTGGCAGGCAAGTTCAATGTCCCAACAATTGTGACGCCATGCTTAACCACAGTTTTACCAGCTTCGGAGATCTCACAATTTCCGCCACCTTCAATGGCCAGGTCAACAATGACCGAACCAGGTCGCATCATTTTTACCATCTCTTCAGTAATGAGAATGGGAGCAGCTTTTCCAAAGATCTGAGCCGTAGTAATAATAATATCTACCTTTGGCAAACGTGCGCCGATAGCTTTCTGCTCAGCAATGAGGAATGCATCAGACTGCTGTTTAGCATAGCCACCAGTTGTTTCAACATTCTCTTCAGGAACCTCCATGTGGACAAAAGTAGCGCCCAGGCTCTTTACTTGTTCTTCAACAGCAGCTCGGGGATCAAACGCTTCAACTCGGGAGCCCAAACGTTTTGCAGTAGCAATAGCCTGCAGTCCGGCAACACCAGCACCTAAGATAAAAGTGTTGGCCGGTGGAATAGATCCAGCTGCGGTCATGAGCAAGGGGAATATTTTGCCAAGATGGTTGGCAGCAATAAGCACAGCCTTGTACCCGGCCAGGGTAGCCATGGAACTCAAGGTGTCCATGCTCTGAGCGCGGGAAATTCTAGGTATGAACTCAGTGGCAAAACTGGTAATCTTTTTTGCATTCATTGCCTTGAGGGTCTCATGATTACTCAGTGGAGCGAGATAACCCATATAGATGGCCCCCTCCTTCATCATGCTGACTTCATCAACAGTGGGTGGCTGAACTTTAAAGATGACATCTGCTCCCGCAAAAAGCGATGGTGCATCATCAACTATACTGGCTCCGGCTTTTTCAAATTCTGCATTTGAAATGAACGAGCCAGCTCCGGCATTTTTCTGGATAATGACTTCATGCTCCAAGCGAGTAAATGCAGTAACCATTCCGGGGACCATCGCAACGCGGGTCTCACCAGAAGTTGTCTCGACGGGTATACCGATCTTCACTGGGTCTCTCCTGTGTTTGTTAATATTACAATATTAGTATCAAATTTCATGGCGCCAAGATATCTGAACATGAGCCCTTGACAAGAGGAGTTTTTTTACCTTACTGGTGCTCGATGTAAACTGGGTCCAAGGCGAGCGAGGCAATTAAGTTTTGGCGCTGCCAATCATATGCTGAATAGCCCGAAGGATATCACGTCGGCTGATTTGGCCGATGACCACACCATCTTGTACGACGGGAATTCTACGGTATACATTGTTTAAAAAGAGGTCAGCTACCGTAAAAATATCCATATCCGGTCCAATGCTCATAACAGCCTCGGTCATATACTCGCTAACAGGACCAGCTGGTGCGTTGTGAAAAGCACCATTTGCCAGAGTACGCAGACAATCTTTTTGCGAGATAATGCCAACCAGCCTGCCATCCTTATCAACAATAGGTGCACCTGAGATTTCAGATTTTACCAATTCATCTATAGCTGCGTAGATATCCGTTTCAGGAGTAAAGACAACCAGCTCTTTTGTCATAAAATCACGAACGCTAATCTTGTCCATTGAAGCCTCTCGCCTCCCTTTTTGATCATTTTACTTGTTCTCTATTCGAGCCTCTTATTTACAAAATAATTCAACAGTATCAAATACTTGTCTTAATTGAAGTTCCCCCGTTATATCAGTTAAAATTTAGGTCAAGTTGTCGATATCGGTGTTTCTTGGTGTAAATCGGGTTGATTTGTCCAGGATTTCTGGTCAGAATGGCCGAAATACCATCACCAAGTGCATAATATC